>NZ_JBFARL010000090.1:0-32348 GCF_040674655.1 Actinomadura sp. NPDC049753
GCGACCCGCCGCCGTGGGCGGTTCGCGGGCTGTCAACCCGGATCCCTAAACTATGGCCTTCCTCACTGCAGGTCAGGGCCTGAAAAGTCCAAGTCTCGCGGCGATGGCCGGCGACTGGACGGCGTCGCTGCTCGACCAGGCGGCCGGGCTGTGGCCGGCGTCGCCGCTGGCGGCGCGGGCGGAGACGGTGGTCCTGCGCTGGCTGAAGGAGCTGTTCGGCCTGCCCGCGGGGTTCGGGGGCGTGCTGACGCCGAGCGCCACGCTCGCGCACGTGGCGGGTCTCGCGGCCGCGCGGCAGTGGTGGGCGGACGGGCACGGCGTGGACGTCGCGTCGCGGGGGCTGGCGGGGCTGCCGGAGATGCCGGTGTTCAGCAGCGGGCTCGTGCACGTCAGCACGCGCAAGGCGCTGCAGATCCTCGGGTGCGGCCGCGACACCCTGCGGACGTTCGCCCGCGACGACGCCGGGCGGGTCGACCTGGAGGCGATGGACGCCGCGCTCGCCGGTGCGGGCGGGCCCGCGGTGATCGTGGCGAACCTCGGCGAGGTGGACACGGGCGACAGCGACCCGGTCGCCGAGCTGGCGGACCTCGCGGAGCGGCACGGGGCCTGGCTGCACGTGGACGGCGCGTTCGGGCTGTTCGCGGCCCTCAGCCCGCGGACGGCCCATCTCGCGCGGGGCGTCGAGCGGGCGGACTCGGTGACGGCGGACGGCCACAAGTGGCTGAACGTGCCGTACGAGAGCGGGTTCTCGTTCGTGCGCGATCCGGCGTCGCTGAGCCGGGCGTTCGGGGCGTGGGGCGCGGCGTACCTGCCGGACGCCGACGAGGAGCGGGTCAACTACAACATGCTCGGCCCGGAGTCGTCCCGCCGCGCGCGGGCGCTGCCGATCTGGGCGACGCTGCGGGCGTACGGGCGGGACGGGTACCGGGAGATGGTGGAGCGTCACCTCGACGTGGCCGCCCATCTGGGCGGGCTCGTCGAGGCGGCGCCCGACCTGGAGCTGCTCGCCCCGGTGCGGCTGTGCGTCGTGTGCTTCCGGTACCGCCCGGACGGCGTCCCGGAGGAGGACCTGGACGAGCTGAACGCGCGCCTGGGCGAGGCGCTGCTGGCGGACGGCCGCGTCTACGCGGGCACCAGCACCTACCGGGGCATGACGGTGTTCCGCCCGGCTCCGCTCAACTGGCGGACGACGAAGGCCGACGTGGAGCGGCTGGTGGACGTGCTCCGGGAGCTCGGCGCCCGCATCGCCGGCTGATCCGCTCCCCCGGTCCGCTCAGCCGTTCCAGGGCACGGTCTCGTCGAGCTCGTCGAAGGTCTGGGTGAGGCTGTACCAGCAGCCGGAGTCGTCCCGGAAGATCGCCTCGATGCCGTACGGGCGCTTCTGGGGCGGGTGGACGAACTCGACGCCCCGGGCCGACAGGCGCTCGTACTCGGCCTGGCAGTCGTCGGTGTTGAAGGCGCCGGCGCCGAGGACGCCCTTGGCGATGAGGGCCCTCATCTGCGCGGCGGAGTCGGGGTCCATGGTGGGCGGGCCGGGGATCATGAGGGCGAGGCTCAGTTCGGGCTGGTCCTTGGCGCCGACGGTGACCCACCGCATGCCGCCCTCGCCGAGCGTCATGTCGTCGCGGACCTCCAGGCCGAGCTTGTCGGTGAAGAACTCCTTGGCCGAGTCCTGGTCGAGCACCCAGACGGTGGCCAGCCCGAGGTTGGTGATCATGCCGGTGTCTCCTTCGGTGAACGGGGTCGATGCGTTCACGCTAGGGCGCGGAGAGCGGCCCGGGCTTCTCCGTTATTGCTGCTTGCGGAAGCCGCCCGCCCAGAACATCACGAAGCACCCGGGGATGGCGGAGGTGGCGCCGGCGCGGGCGCGCCTGCGGAACTCGGTGGGCGTCGTCCCGGTCTGCTGCTTGAAACGGGTGCAGAACGTGCCGAGGCTGGTGAAGCCGACCTGCATGCAGATCTCGGTGACGGTCAGGTTGGCGGTGCGGAGCAGGTCCTGCGCGCGTTCGATGCGGCGGCGGGTGAGGTAGGCGCCGGGCGTCTCGCCGTAGACCTCGCGGAACAGCCGGACGAAGTGGTAGCGCGAGTACCCGGCGCGGGCGGCGACGGCGGAGACGTCCAGCGGCTCGGCCCACTCGCGGTCCATGGCGTCGCGGGCGAGCCTCATCCGGCGCAGCACGCCGGTGTCCAGGGTGGGCGGCGTGCCCGTCCGAACGTTTCCCATGGCCCGATGCTGGCACACCGCACCGACAGGGAGACCCGCCGCCGACCGGCGAGGACTCCGCCGCGGCTGGGCGGCGCGGCGGCAGGGCCCTGGAGGAGATCCTCCAGGGCCCTGCTCCGCGCTTGCCGGGTCAGGCGATCGGGCGCGCCGTCGGCGGGATCGGGTACGGCAGGTCCGTCCGGCCCCCGAGGTAGGCGTCGACGCCGTGCGCGGCGGCGCGGCCCTCGGCGATGGCCCAGACGATCAGGGACTGACCGCGGCCCATGTCGCCCGCGGCGAACACGCCGTCCACGGACGTGCGGTAGTCGCGGTCGCGGACCACGTTGCCGCGCTGGTCCAGCTCGACGCCGAGCTGCTCCAGGAGCCCCTCGCGCTGCGGGCCGAGGAAGCCCATGGCCAGCGTGACCAGCTCGGCGGGGATCTCCCGCTCGGTGCCCTCGACGGGCGCGAACCCCGTCTGCGGGCCGCCGACCTCCACCAGCCTCAGCGCGCGGACGTTGCCGTCCGCGTCGCCGAGGAACTCGGTGGTGGACACGGCGTACACGCGGTCGCCGCCCATGTCGGCGAGCTCCTCGTGGGCGCTCTCCACCTTGAACAGCATCGGGTACGTCGGCCACGGCTGCCCCTCGGGGCGCGCCTGCGGCGGCCGCGGCATGATCTCCAGCTGGGTGACCGACGCGGCGCCCTGCCGGATCGCGGTGCCGATGCAGTCGGCGCCGGTGTCGCCGCCGCCGATGACGACGACGTGCTTGCCCTCGGCCGAGATGGGCGACTCGTCGTAGTCGCCCTCCTGCGCCTTGTTCGAGGGCGGCAGGTACTCCATCGCCTGGTAGACGCCCTTGAGCTCCCGCCCCGGGACGGGCAGGTCGCGCCACGCGGTGGCGCCGCCCGCCAGGACCACGGCGTCGTGCGACGCGCGCAGGTCGTCCGCGGTGATGTCGACGCCCACGTTCACCGAGGTCCGGAAGGCGGTGCCCTCGGCGCTCATCTGGGCGAGGCGCCGGTCGAGGTGCCGCTTCTCCATCTTGAACTCGGGGATGCCGTAGCGCAGCAGGCCGCCGATCCGGTCGGCGCGCTCGTACACCGTGACGTCGTGGCCGGCGCGGGTGAGCTGCTGGGCGGCGGCGAGGCCCGCGGGCCCCGAGCCGACCACCGCGACCTTCCGGCCGGTCTGGACGGCCGGCGGCTGCGGGCGCACCCAGCCCTCCGCGAACGCACGGTCGATGATCTCGACCTCGACCCGCTTGATCGTCACCGGGTCCTGGTTGATGCCGAGGACGCAGGCGCTCTCGCACGGGGCCGGGCACAGCCTCCCGGTGAACTCCGGGAAGTTGTTGGTGGCGTGGAGCCGCTCGACGGCCTCCTGCCAGTCCTTGCGGTAGACGAGGTCGTTCCACTCGGGGATGAGGTTGCCGAGCGGGCAGCCCTGGTGGCAGAACGGGATGCCGCAGTCCATGCAGCGGCTCGCCTGCTTCTCCAGCCGGTCCTTGCCGAAGTCCTCGTAGACCTCCGACCAGCTCCTGATCCGCACGTCGACCGGGCGGCGCTTCGGGAGCTCCCGCCGGACGGTGAGGAAACCCTTCGGGTCAGCCATGTTGGAAGTCCCCCTCTCTCAGCTCTGCGCCGCGGCCATGACGGCCTCGTCGACGTCGCGTCCCTCTGCCTCGGCCTGGGCCATCGCGTCCAGGACCCGCCGGTAGTCGCGCGGCATGATCTTGGTGAAGCGGGCCGCGGCGGCGTCCCAGTCCTCCAGCAGCCGCCGCGCCACCGCCGAGCCGGTCTCGGCCAGGTGCCGCTCGGTGAGCGCCCGGACGGACTCGGCGTCCGCGGCGTCCAGCGGCTCCAGGTCGACCATCTCGCCGTTGACCCGCTCGGGCACCAGGTCCAGGACGTAGGCGATGCCGCCGGACATGCCGGCCGCGAGGTTGCGTCCCGTCCGGCCGAGGATCACCGCGCGGCCCCCGGTCATGTACTCGCAGGCGTGGTCGCCGACGCCCTCGACGACGGCGGTGGCGCCGGAGTTGCGGACGCAGAACCGCTCGCCGACGACCCCGCGGGCGAACAGCTCGCCGGACGTGGCCCCGTACAGGATCACGTTGCCGCCGATGATCTGCTCCTCGGCGGCGAACCCCGCGTCCCGCGGAGGCCGCAGCGTCACCCGCCCGCCGGACAGGCCCTTGCCGACGTAGTCGTTGGCGTCGCCGACGAGCCGCAGGGTGACGCCGCGCGGCATGAAGGCGCCGAAGGAGTTGCCCGCCGAACCGGTGAAGGTGACGTCGATGGTGTCGTCGGGCAGCCCGCCGCCGCCCCACTTCTTGGTCACCTCGTGGCCGAGCATGGTCCCGACCGTCCGGTTGACGTTGCGGATCGGCAGTTCCAGCCGCACCGGGTCGCCGAAGGAGATCGCGCCCTCGGCGAGCTGGATCAGCGTGTTGTCCAGGGCCTTCTCCAGCCCGTGGTCCTGCTCGACCACGCGGTGCAGGGCCGCGCCCTCCGCCAGCGCCGGGACGTGCAGGATCGGCGCCAGGTCCAGGCCGGCGGCCTTCCAGTGCTCGACCGCCTCGCGGGTGTCGATCATCTCGACGTGGCCGATCGCCTCGTCCAGCGACCGGAACCCGAGGGCCGCCAGGTACTCGCGGACCTCCTCGGCGACGAACTCGAAGAAGTTCACCACGAACTCGGGCTTGCCGGAGAACCGCTGCCGCAGCACGGGGTTCTGGGTGGCGACGCCGACCGGGCAGGTGTCCAGGTGGCAGACCCGCATCATGATGCAGCCCGACACCACCAGCGGCGCGGTCGCGAAACCGTACTCCTCCGCGCCGAGCAGCGCCGCGACGACGACGTCGCGGCCGGTCTTCATCTGCCCGTCGGTCTGCACGACGATGCGGTCGCGCAGACCGTTCAGCAGCAGCGTCTGCTGGGTCTCGGCGAGGCCGAGCTCCCACGGCGCGCCCGCGTGCTTGAGCGACGTCAGCGGGGACGCGCCCGTGCCGCCGTCGTGCCCCGAGATGAGCACCACGTCGGCGTGGGCCTTGGATACCCCGGCCGCGACCGTGCCGACGCCGACCTCGGAGACGAGCTTGACGTGCACGCGCGCCGCCGGGTTGGCGTTCTTCAGGTCGTGGATGAGCTGCGCCAGGTCCTCGATCGAGTAGATGTCGTGGTGCGGCGGCGGCGAGATGAGGCCGACGCCCGGGGTGGAGTGCCGCGTCTTGGCGATCCACGGGTAGACCTTGTGGCCGGGCAGCTGGCCGCCCTCGCCGGGCTTGGCGCCCTGCGCCATCTTGATCTGGATGTCGTCGGAGTTGGTGAGGTACTCCGAGGTCACGCCGAACCGGCCGGAGGCCACCTGCTTGATCGCGCTGCGCCGCAGGTCGCCGTTCTCGTCCGGGACGAAGCGCGCCGGGTCCTCGCCGCCCTCGCCGGTGTTGGACTTGCCGCCGAGGCGGTTCATCGCGATCGCGAGGGTCTCGTGCGCCTCCGCCGAGATGGAGCCGTAGGACATCGCGCCGGTGGAGAACCGCTTGACGATCTCCGATACCGGCTCGACCTCCTCGATCGGCACCGGCTCGCGCTCGCCCTCGCGGAGCCGGAACAGCCCGCGGAGCGTCATCAGCTTCTCGGCCTGCGAGTCGACCTTGGAGGTGTACTCCTTGAAGATCTCGTAGCGGCGGGTGCGGGTGGCGTGCTGCAGCTTGAACACCGTGTCCGGGTTGAACAGGTGCGGCTCGCCCTCGCGGCGCCACTGGTACTCGCCGCCGACCTCCAGGGTGCGGTGCGCCAGGTCGTTGCCGCGCGGCGGGTACGCGCGCGCGTGCCGCTCGGCGACCTCGCGGGCCAGCACGTCGAAGCCGACGCCGCCGAGCCGCGAGGTGGTGCCGGTGAAGCACCGCGCCACCACGTCCGCGCCGAGCCCGATCGCCTCGAAGATCTGCGCGCCGGTGTAGGAGGCGACCGTGGACACGCCCATCTTCGACATGATCTTCAGGACGCCCTTGCCGTAGGCCTTCACCAGGTTCCGGGCGGCCTTGGCCGGGTCCGTCCCCTCGATCACGCCGCCGCGCACGAGGTCCTCGACGGTCTCGATCGCCAGGTACGGGTTGATCGCGGACGCGCCGTACCCGATGAGCAGCGCCATGTGGTGGCACTCGCGGGCCTCGCCCGTCTCGATCACCAGGCCGACCTGGGTGCGGGTCTTCTCCCGGATCAGGTGGTGGTGCACGGCACCGGTCAGCAGCAGCGACGGGATCGCGGCGCGGGCCGAGTCGGCGCCGCGGTCCGACAGCACGATGATCCGCGCGCCGGCCTCGATGGCCCGGCTGACCTCGGAGTTGATCTCCTCCAGGCGCGCCTGCAGGGCCTCTCCCCCGCCGGCGACGTCGTACAGGCCCTGCACGACGTGCGCGGCCAGGTGCGGCAGCGACCCCTCGTCGTCGATGTGGATGATCTTGGACAGTTCGTCGTTGTCCAGGATCGGGGTGGGCAGCACCAGGCGACGGCACGAGTCCGGGCCGGGCTCCAGCAGGTTGCCCTCCGGGCCGAGCGTGGACTGCAGCGAGGTGACGAGCTCCTCGCGGATCGCGTCCAGCGGCGGGTTCGTGACCTGCGCGAACAGCTGCTTGAAGTAGTCGAACAGCAGCCGCGGGCGCTCGGAGAGCACCGCGATCGGGGTGTCGGTGCCCATCGACCCGATCGGCTCCGCGCCCGTCCGCGCCATCGGCGTCAGGATGATCCGCTGCTCTTCGAGCGTGTAGCCGAACGTCTGCTGCCGCCGGACGAGCGTCTCGTGGGTCGGGATCTCCCGCTCGCGCTGCGGCAGCTCCTCGAACCGGACCAGGCCCTCGTGCAGCCACTCCCCGTACGGGTGCTCGGCGGCCAGCTCGGCCTTGACCTCGTCGTCCTCGACGATCCGCCCGGCGGCGGTGTCGACGAGGAAGATCTTGCCGGGCTGCAGGCGGCCCTTGCGGACGACCTTGGCGGCGGGGATGTCGAGCACGCCGGCCTCGCTGGCCAGCACGACCAGGCCGTCGTCGGTCACCCAGTACCGGCCCGGGCGCAGCCCGTTGCGGTCCAGGACGGCGCCGACGACGGTGCCGTCGGTGAAGCTGACGCTGGCGGGGCCGTCCCACGCCTCCATCAGCGTGGAGTGGAACTCGTAGAACGCCCGGCGCTCGGCGTCCATCTCGGTGTGGTTCTCCCACGCCTCCGGGATCATCATCAGCACCGCGTGCGGCAGCGACCGGCCGCCCAGGTGCAGCAGCTCCAGGCACTCGTCGAA
This sequence comes from Actinomadura sp. NPDC049753, assembly GCF_040674655.1. Taxonomy (NCBI): domain Bacteria; kingdom Bacillati; phylum Actinomycetota; class Actinomycetes; order Streptosporangiales; family Thermomonosporaceae; genus Actinomadura; species Actinomadura sp. NPDC049753. The sequence continues at coordinate 7,503 of NZ_JBFARL010000090.1, forward strand.
CGACGCGGTGTCGGACGCCTCGATGTCGATCACCGGGAAGATCCGGGAGATGTCGCCGGGCAGCAGGTCGGACTTCAGCAGCGCCTCGCGGGCCCGCATCCAGTTCCGGTTGCCCTTCACGGTGTTGATCTCGCCGTTGTGGGCGATGAACCGGTACGGGTGCGCCAGCTCCCAGGCCGGGAACGTGTTCGTCGAGAACCGCGAGTGGACCAGCGCGATCGCGCTGGTGAAGCGGCGGTCCGACAGGTCGGGGAAGAACGGCTCCAGCTGCGGGGTCGTCAGCATCCCCTTGTAGACGATCGTGCGGCTGGACAGGCTCGGGAAGTAGACCCGCACGTCCTGCTCGGCGCGCTCGCGCATGCAGAACACAGCGCGGTCAAGTTCCAGGCCGGTCCGGCCCTCGTGCGGGCCGCCCTCCGCGGGGGCGACGAACAGCTGCGCGAAGTTCGGCATCACCCGGCGGGCGGCCGGGCCGGTGAAGCGCGGGTCGTGCGGGAGCTCGCGCCAGCCGAGGACCGTCAGGCCCTCCTCCACGCACAGCGTCTCGATGTGGGCGACCGCGGCGGCGCGCTCGTCGCCGTCCGCGGGGAGGAACGCGATGCCGGCCGCGTAGGCGCCGGCCGCGGGCAGCGGGAAGTCGCAGACCTCGCGGAAGAACGCGTCAGGGATCTGGACGAGGATGCCGACGCCGTCGCCGTCGTCCGGCTCCGCGCCGACGGCCCCTCGGTGGTCCAGGTTCTTCAGGACGTCCAGGGCGTTCTGGACGATGTCGTGGCTCTTGCGTCCGTGCAGGTCGGCGACCATGCCGACGCCGCAGGCGTCATGCTCGTTGGCCGGGTCGTACAGACCTTGCGGCTGGGGGCGGCCCGGTGCACGGCCATCAGGTGTGAGGGCAGCAGCAGCCATCAACCCTCCCGTCGTCGTGTCACTGCTTCGATGTCAGTGCGGCACGGGACGACGTTGGCCCTGCTGCGGTGAGATGACATTACATCACTGCCGGGATCATGCCCGACTGCACCAGATCGCGAAACTTCTTCGTGGCGATCGGGCGTGCGTCATCTCGGATTGGTTTAGACCAGGCTACCGGCTGGGCCCGGAAGCCGAACGCCGTGACCTCGGTGAGGCTCATCACCGGTACGCGATGTTTACGGCGCTCCGTCAAAGACCTACCGAAAAGCGCCCTCCCGCAAACCCGGGGCTCCCCCAAACCCGGGGCCGGGCTCGGGCCGCCGGACGGGGCTCAGCCGGTCCCGCGGGCCGCGCGGACCAGCACCGCCGGGGCCTTGCCGCCCTCGATCAGCAGCGACAGCAGGGTCTCGTCCTTCTCGTCGCCCTTGCCGTCCAGGCGCTGCGCCCACGACACCACCGCGAAGTGCCCCATCGCGAGGCCCCGCGCCATCCCGAAGCCCCGCCCGAACCGGTCCAGCGGGGCGGGCGCCTCCAGCGGCCGGACGAAACCCGCGCCGATCGTGGTCTCCAGCCGGGCGACGAACCGGTCGGCGTCCGCCGACCCGGCGAGGTTGAACACGGCGACGGCCAGCGCGTAGCCGTGCTCGGTGTCGGAGTAGATCCCGCGCGCCGCCTGCGTGCAGCCGCCCTTGGCGAGCTCCTCGCCGACGGACCCGCCCCACACGGCGGCGGCGCAGTCGCCGTCGAGCCGCTTGGCGCGCAGCTTCACCGAGACCTTCCCGTCCGGAAGGGGCAGCTTCGCCGCCGATGACGGGAACGCCTCGCCCTCCGTGAGGGGCTGGGGATCGGCACTGCGGTTCGCGATCCCGGCGTAGGCGGCGCTGGACGGCGAGTTGGAGTAGGAGGATGGCGACGGGCCCGTCCCGACGGGCCGGCCGATCGGCGCGCCGGCCGCGTCCCTGGCCTTGGGGCCGGAGTCGCCACCGCCCAGGACGACCGCGCCGACGCCGAGCAGCACCAGCACGCCCAGGACGGCCGCCGCGCCGAAGTACAGCTTCGGGTTCGGCCCGCCCGCGCCCCGTGCCCCGCCCTGCCGGCGCTCCGGCGCGGCGGGACGTCCCGATGCCCTGCCCGCCTTCTTCGCCTGCCCGCGCTTGGCCTTGCCACCGGCCTTGCCGCGTTTCTCCGGACGCCTGGAACGGGCCTGGCCGCCGGCGCGGCCCTCCGGCGGGCGGGTGGTGCGAGCGTCCTCCGACGCGACCGCGTCGTCCTGGACGGCGTCCCCGTACGGGGCCTCCTCGTACGGGGCGTCCCCGTATTGGGCGTCCCCGTACTGGGCGTCGCCGTACTGGGCGTCCCCGTACTGGGGGTCCCCGTACTGGGCGTCCTCGTACGGGGCGTCGTCGTACGGCGCCCGCGGCGGCGGCGGGGCGGGGCGTTCCCGGCGCGCCGCGGGGCGGCGGGCCGGCGGGGTGCGGCGCGAGCCGCCCGACCGGGACTGCGCGGTCCGGCGCGCGGGGGGCTGCCGGCGGCCCGGGCGGCTCACCGGAGGCCGCCCCGAGCCGCCGCGGCGGTGCTCATCGGGATCCACGACCGCGCAGACTACTCGCCGCCGGCGGGCGGCGCGCCCGCACCCGGCCGGCTCACTGCCCGGTCTTCCCGCCGGAGACCAGGTCGAGGCGCCCGTACAGGAAGTCGGCGGCGTTCTCGATGGCCAGGCTCACATCGATCATCTCGTTCAGCGAGGCGGGCTGCGCGCCGCCGGCCCGCTCCACCCAGGTGACCACGGCGTAGTGGCCGTAGGTCTTGGTGTAGGCGGCGGTGAAGCCGGGCCCGAACGCGGGGACGCCCTTCGGCTGCAGCGGGGACACCCAGCCGGCCGCGGTCGCCGGCTCCAGGTCGCGGAGGATCTGCTTGACGCCCTCCTCGCTCACGAGGTTGATCACGGCGAACTGGCCGACGTGCTTCTTGTCGGCGCTGACGTAGGCCGCGCGGGCGACCTGGGTGCACTGGAACTTGGCGAGGTCGCCCTGCAGCCGGTCGCCCCAGGTGGCGGCCTTGCAGTCGGAGCTCAGCTGGGACTCGGCCAGCGTGAAGGTGTACTTGCCCGACTTGAGCGTCTTGGTGGAGAACGCCTCGCCCTCGGTGATCGGACGGGGGTCGTTCGAGCGGGAGGCGAGCTTGGCGAAGCCCTCGCCGAGGTAGTCCGGCGCGTAGGCGGTCGGCACCGCGCGCTGCTGCGGCTTCGCCTCGTCACCGCCGCCGGTCAGCAGGACCACCGCCACCACAGCGACGATCACCGCGACCAGCGCGGCGGCCGCGCCCAGCAGCAGCTTCGGACTGGGGAGCTTGCGGCCGGACTTGTCCTCCGGCCAGAAGTCCCGCCGGCGGCCCTCGGCGGCCTCGGCGGAACCGGTGTCAGAAGCCTCGATCACAGCCCCGGAGCTTAGCGGTCCGGATCCCCCTCGCGCGGCCAAAAGGGTGTTTCGCCCAGATTCCTTGGGGCTACAGCCCGTTACTGCCGATCAGTGCGCCGAACCCGTAGGTGATCAACGCCGCGGCGGCGCCGAACAGCAGCTGCCGCGACCCGCCGAACCACCACGGCCGGGCCGTGATCCGCGACACCAGCGCCCCGGCGCAGAAGAGCCCGAGCGCCGCGATGCCCGCCGCGGGCCACAGGCTGGTCGCGCCCAGCAGGTACGGCAGCACCGGGAGCAGCGCGCCGACCGCGAACGACAGGAACGACGAGCCCGCCGCCAGGACCGGCGAGGGCAGGTCGCCGGGCGTCACCCCGAGCTCCTCCCGGGTGTGCACCTCCAGGGCCTCCTCGGGGTCGCGGGACAGCTGCCGCGCGACCTCGGCGGCCGTCTCGGGGTCGACGCCGCGCGCCTCGAAGACCTCGGCCAGCTCCCGCTGCTCGGCCACCGGGTGGCGGGCCAGCTCCAGCCGCTCCACCTCGATCTCCGCCTGCGCCAGCTCCGACTGGGAGGCGACCGAGATGTACTCCCCCGCCGCCATCGAGAACGCGCCCGCGGCCAGGCCCGCCAGGCCCGCCAGCAGCACGACCTTCTGGGTCGCCTGGCCGCCCGCGACCCCCGCGATCAGAGCGAAGTTGGAGACCAGCCCGTCCATCGCGCCGAACACCGCGGGCCGCAACCAGCCGCCGGTGACGTCCCGGTGCTGATGGTGCTGCTCCGGCCGTACGCCCTGCTTCTCTCCTGTGTCGGACACCGTCGCCGTTTCCTACTTCCCGTCCTTGACGGGCTCCCCCTTCTCCACCCGGTCGTGGGCGGTGGCACCGTCGGCCTCATTCTTCCCGGCTTCGTCCTCCGTCTCAGCGGCGGGGGTCTCGGTGCGGGCCTCGGGCTCCGGCTCGGTCGCGGTCTCGCCCTCGGGCTCGGCCGGCTCGTCGGCCTTCGCCTCCGGCGCGGGATCCTCCTCGGCGGCCTCGGGGGCGGGCTCGGGCTCCTCGGGGGACGTCGCCTCCGGCTCCCCGCTGGCCGCCTCGGGCGCCGCCTCCGGCTCCCCGGCCTCCGCGGCGGGCTCCTCGGTCTCCGGGGCCGCGGCCTCGGTCACCTCGTCCTGCGGCGTCTCGCCCTGCGCCGCCGGCTCCTCGGCCAGTTCCTCGGCCAGTTCCTCGGCCGGCTTCTCGGCCGGTTCCCCGCCCGCATGGCCCGCGGCGGCCACGGCGGTGGTGTCGTCCGGCTCCTCGGTCGTCGCCTCGGGTTCCGCCGCGGCGGGGACGGCGGCCGACGGCGCGGCCGCGGCCGCCGGGGCGCCGACGTTCTCCGGGCCGGTGCGCCCGCGGGCCAGGTACAGGTAGGCGACCGCGCCGGCGAAGACGACGATGGACGTCCAGTCGTTGAGCCTCAGCCCGAGGACGTGGTGGGCGTCGTCGATGCGCAGCGCCTCGATCCAGCCGCGCCCGACGGTGTAGGCGGCGACGTAGAGGGCGAAGGCGCGTCCGTGCGTGAGCTTGTAGCGGCGGTCGGCCCAGATCACCAGGACCGCGACGCCGAGGCACCACAGCGACTCGTACAGGAACGTCGGATGGTAGGTGGCGACGTCGGCGTACTTGGGGTCGAGGCCGGGCCCGCCGTCCAGCATCGGCCGGTGGTTCTCGTCGATCTTCAGTGCCCAGAAGGTGTCCAGCGGGCGGCCGTACAGCTCCTGGTTCCAGTAGTTGCCCCAGCGGCCGATCGCCTGCGCGAGCGCGATGCCCGGGGCCACCGCGTCGCCGAGCGCCAGCACCGAGATCCCCCGCCGCCGGCAGCCGATGATCGCCCCGACCGCGCCGAGCGCGACGGCGCCCCAGATGCCGAGGCCGCCCTTCCAGATCTCCAGCGCCCGGACCGGGTCGCCGTCCTCCCCGAAGTAGCGCTGGTAGTCGGTGACCACGTGGTAGAGCCGCCCGCCGACCAGGCCGAACGGCACCGCCCACACGGCCACGTCGATGATCACGCCGGGGGTGCCGCCCTTGGCGGCCCAGCGGCGCTCGCCCAGCCAGACCGCGGCGACGATGCCAAGGATGATCATGATGGCGTAGGCGCGCAGCGGCACGGGGCCGAGGTGCCAGACGCCCTGCGAGGGACTCGGTATGTAGGCGACCGGGTGCATGACCGTTGACGTTACCGCCTCCGGGGCACAGCGCGCGCCTCCTCTAGGACCGCGACGAGATCGTCATCATCGCGGCCCCCTCGCCGGAGCCGCCCGCCGTGCCGCCGGACTGCGTGCTCCCCGGCACGGGCGTGCCGCCGCCGGCCTCCGCGACGGCCTTCCTGAGGTCGTTCGGCGAGGCCAGGGCGTCGTTGCCGACCTTCTTGCCGTTCAGCGCCAGGTACGGGGTCGCGTCGACGCCCGCCCGGCCGGCCTGGGCGCTCGCCTGGTTCACCGTTTTGATCTTCTGGTCGCCGCGGACGCAGGCGGCGAAGGAGGGGTCGGCGACCCCCAGCCGCTCGCCCCACCTGACGAGGTCGCCGGTGGAGAAGCCCGTGTCGCCCTCGGGCGGCTGCTCGGCGTAGAGCTTGTCGTGGTAGGCGACCCAGTGGTCGGCGGGCATGCAGGCGGCGGCGTTCGCGGCGCGCCGCGAGTTGGACATCAGCGGGTCCTGCTGGAAGAGCTGGAACGGCCGGTAGACGACCTTGACCTTGCCCTGCGCGGCGAGCTCCTTCATCGTCGCGCCGACCCGCTCCTCCATGGCCTTGCACGCGGGGCACTGGAAGTCCTCCCACACATCCAGGACCGGTGAGGAGACCCCCGGCTGCGCCATGGCGACCGACCCGTCCTGCTGGCGGGCGGCGGGCGCCAGCGCGCCCTTGTAGGAGTTCCGGAGGGGCTTCTCGCCGGTCCCGGACAGCGCGACGACGACCACCACGACCGCGACCGCCGCCACGCTCACGGCGCCGAGGATCACGAGCAGCGCCCGCCGGCGCCGGCGCCGGACCGCGGCCCGCGTTCGTTCGTCCGCGAGCCGCTTGCGCGCGGACGGTTCCCTGCCGTGCTCGCTCATCGATCCCCCGATCGTCACTCTGCGTGCTGGTGAGCGTCTACGAGCGTAGCGGGCACGGACCCGCCGGACGGCGGAAAGCGCCACGCCGCGCCGTCCCGGGAGGGGCGGCGCGGCGTGGCGCTTCGGTGTTCAGGCGTCCTGGACGCGGCCGGTCACTTGCTGGCGGCGGCCGCGGCGTCGATGGCCGCCCGCAGGCCGGCGGGGTTCATGAACTGCGTCTGGTCGAGCTGCTTGCCGTTCAGGAAGACGCTCGGGGTGCCCTGGACACCGCGGTCCTGCAGGGCGTACTTGGTCATCGCGTCGACCGTCGACTTCTTCTGCTCGTCCCGCACGCACTTCTCGAAGTTCGGGTCGGTGACGCCGACGTCCTTGCCCCACTTGACGAGGTCGTCGGGCGAGAAGCCCTTCTCGCCCTCGGGCGGCTGGAACTTGAAGAGCGCGTCGTGGTAGGAGACCCACTGGCCGGCGGGCACGCACAGCGCCGCCTCGGCCGAGCGCAGCGAGTTGATCCGGACGGGGTCCTTCTGCTGCCCGAACAGGTGGAACGGCCGGTAGACGACCTTGACCTTGCCCTGCTGGGCGAGCTGCTGGACGGTCTTGCCGGTGGCGGCCTCGAACTGCTTGCAGATCGGGCACTGGAAGTCCTCGAAGATCTCCAGCTCCGGCTTGCTCACCCCGGACTGCGCCATGAGGATGGAGCCGTCGGCCTGGCGGCTCACGGGGGCGAGCGCGCCCTGGTGCACCTCGGCCCGGCCGTTCTTGTTCTTCTGGTCGATGATGAGGACGGTCGCGACCACGATCACCGCCACGACCACCACCGACCCGAGGACGATGGCGAGCAGCCGCCGCTGCTTCTCCCGCGCCGCCTGCCGCTTGCGCTCGGCGGCCAGGCGTTCCCTCGCGGACCGCTCTCGTGCGGCCTTGCTCATTGGTTCTCCTATAGCGTGCGGACCCGCGCCGGCACAGTGCGGCGCGCTACGACGGCGAGACTAGTCGACCTGGCCGACCCGCCGGAATTCGTCGGCCAGGACGAGGAGGAACAGCAGGACGGTGATGACGTGGACGCCGGTGCACCACAGGCAGATCTTGTGCAGGAGCGCCAGCTCCACGGTCACCAGGTAGACCACGAACAGCACGCCCACCGCGACGGACGCGATCCGTCCCCAGCGCAGCGGAGGCCAGGTCGACCGCAGCGCCCACGGCGTCATCAGCGCGCCGAACGCCAGGAAGAACGCGAGGCCGTACAGCGGCATCGGGAGGCCGGCCAGGGTGGAGTACTCGCTGGTGGTGACGGCGTGGCAGTCCACGGTCCTGGACGCCGAGCACACCAGGGCGCCCTCGTCGTAGTGCGAGATCGTGAGGTACACGGAGATGCCGAATCCGGCGAGGGTCAGCACCCACGCCGTGATCTGGAGCCACGCGGGGGGCAGCGGCTGCCCCGCGGCCCCGGCCCGGCTCTTCACCGTCATCTCTTGCGTCATCGTGTTCCTCCCGGGACCGCCTGTGCCGGCGACCACACCCTATTGGCTGCCGGCGGTCCCACAAGCCTTCAACTCGGGCGAGGGCGCGGCTAGTTCCCGCGACCTGGCGGGACGTCCGCGCGGAGCCGGGTTTCGCCGGTCCCGCGCGGACGCCCCGGGCTGTCCGGAATGATCAGCGGACGTGCCGCACGCCCGCGGCGAGCTCCTCGGTGAGCGCCCGGACCCCGGCGAGGCCGGAGGCGAGGTCGGGGGCGTCCAGCAGGCGGCGGATGAACGCCGATCCGACGATCACGCCGTCGGCGAACCCGGCGACCTCGGCGGCCTGGGCGCCGGTGCCGACGCCGAGGCCGAGGCCGACCGGCAGGCCCGTGCCGGCCTTGTCCAGGACGGCGCGGGTCCGCTCGACCAGGCGCGTGGCGCCGGTGTCGAGGGCGGAGCGGGCGCCGGTGACGCCCATCAGCGAGGCCGCGTAGACGAAGCCGCGGCACGCCCGGGTGATCGTCTCGATGCGCTCGTCGGTGGAGCTGAGCGCGACGAGGAACACGCGGTCGAGGCCGTGGGCGTCGGACGCCTCCAGCCACGGCCCGGCCTCCTCGGGAGAGAGGTCGGGCGTGATCAGGCCGGATCCGCCGGCGGAGGCGAGGTCGCGGGCGAACCGGTCGACGCCGTAGTGGTCGACCGGGTTCCAGTACGTCATGACGAGGACCGGGACGCCGGTGGCCGCGACGGCCTCGACGGTGCGGAACACGTCGGCGACGCGGACGCCGCCGACGAGCGCCCGGTGGACGGCGTCCTGGATGGTGGGTCCGTCCATCATCGGGTCGGTGTAGGGCAGGCCGATCTCGATGACGTCGCAGCCCGCGTCCACCATCGTCCTGGCCGCCTGCACGGCGCCCTCGTAGCTGGGGAATCCGGCGGGCAGGTACCCGACGAGGGCGGCGCGCCCGTCGGCCCTGGCCTTGTCGTAGGCGATCCGGGCGCTCACGCGTTCTCTCCCTCGGGCATCAGGCCGAAGAAGGCGGCGGCCGTGTGCATGTCCTTGTCGCCCCGTCCGGACAGGCAGACGACGATCGTGGCGTCCGGGCCGAGCTCCTTGCCGACCTTGAGCGCGCCGGCGAGCGCGTGCGCGGACTCGATCGCCGGGATGATGCCCTCGGTGCGGCACAGCAGCGCGAACGCCTCCATCGCCTCGGCGTCGGTGATCTCGTGGTACTCGGCGCGGCCGGTCTCGTGCAGCCACGAGTGCTCGGGACCGACGCCGGGGTAGTCGAGCCCGGCCGAGATCGAGTGGGTCTCCAGGGTCTGGCCGTCCTCGTCCTGCAGCAGGTAGGTCCGCATGCCGTGGATGACGCCGAGGGAGCCGCCGACGAGGGTCGCGGCGTGCTTGCCGGTGGCGACGCCCTCCCCGCCCGCCTCGAACCCGATCAGCCGGACGGACTCGTCGCCGACGAACGCGTGGAAGGTGCCGATCGCGTTGGAGCCGCCGCCCACGCAGGCGACGACGGCGTCCGGGAGGGCGCCGGTCATCTCCACGCACTGCCGCCTGGCCTCGACGCCGATGACGCGCTGGAAGTCGCGGACCATCACCGGGAACGGGTGCGGGCCCATCACCGAGCCGATGCAGTAGTGGGTGTCCTCGACGCTGGCGACCCAGTCGCGGAACGCCTCGTTGCAGGCGTCCTTGAGGGTGCGGCTGCCGGTCCGGACGGGGACCACCTCGGCGCCGAGCATCCGCATGCGGGCGACGTTGAGGGCCTGCCGCTCGGTGTCGACCTCGCCCATGTAGACGGTGCAGCTCAGGCCGAGCAGGGCCGCGGCGGTGGCGGTGGCGACACCGTGCTGGCCGGCGCCGGTCTCGGCGATCACGCGGGACTTGCCCATCCGCCGGGTGAGCAGCGCCTGGCCGAGCACGTTGTTGATCTTGTGGGAGCCGGTGTGGTTGAGGTCCTCGCGCTTGAGCAGCACCCGGGCCCCCGCGTGCTCGGAGAAGCGCCTGGCCTCCGTCAGCAGGCTGGGACGGCCCGCGTAGCCGGCGAGCAGGTCCTCCAGCTCGGCGACGAAGGCGGGGTCGTTCTTGGCGGTCTCGAACTCGTGGGCGAGCTCGTCCAGGGCCGCCATGAGGGCCTCGGGGGCGAAGCGCCCGCCGAAGGGCCCGAAGTGGCCCGTGGCGTCGGGCAGGGCTTCAGCACCGCGCGCGGCGGTGTCCATGGTCATGAGAAAACGCGTCCTGTCGTGGGAGAAGCGGCTGATCCGGTCACTGGGGTCCTGGACTAGCCCCGCCATCGCTCCCGGAGCGGTTCGACCTGCATGCCCGTAACCCTATCCACTCGTCGCGGGGGTGTCTCAGCCGCTCTGCCGCAGCGCCGGGTGGGCGCCGGCGGCGACGAGGTCGGCGACCGCGGCGCGCGGGTCCTTGCCGATCACGAGGCTCTCCCCGACCAGCACCGCGTCGGCGCCGCTGGAGGCGTAGGCGAGCAGGTCGTGCGGGCCCCGCACCCCGGACTCGGCGACCTTCACGACGTCCTTGGGGATGAGGGGCGCGACCCGGGCGAACACGCCGCGGTCGACCTGCAGCGTGCGCAGGTCGCGGGCGTTCACGCCGATGACCTTGGCGCCGGCGTCGACGGCGCGGGCCGCCTCCTCCTCGGTGTGCACCTCGACGAGCGGGACGAGCCCGATCGACTCGGCGCGCTCGACCAGCGAGACCAGCGCGTCCTGCTCCAGCGCGGCGACGATCAGCAGCGCCATGTCGGCGCCCGCGGCCCGCGCCTCCCACAGCTGGTAGGAGGTGACGATGAAGTCCTTGCGCAGGAGGGCGACGTCGACGTTGGCGCGGACCTCGGCGAGGTCGGCCAGGCTGCCGCCGAACCGGCGCCGCTCGGTCAGCACGCTGATCACCTTGGCGCCGCCGGCCTCGTAGTCGCGGGCGAGCGCGGCGGGGTCGGCGATCGCGGCGAGCGCGCCCTTGGACGGGCTGCTGCGCTTGACCTCGGCGATGACCGAGACGCCCTGCCCTCGCAGCGCGCCGAGCGCGTCTCTGGGGGCCGGGGCCTTCGCCGCCCGCTCCTTGAGGGCGTCGAGCGGGACCTCGCGCTGCCTGTCGGCGAGATCGGCCCGGACGCCTTCGATGATCTCGTCCAAAACGCTCAAGGTCGCAGGCCCCCTATTTCAGGTCGTTCCGTGCACCGATCGTAGCCGCCCCCTCCGACGCGTCCCGCACCCGGGAGGGCCGTGCGGTGTTCCCGCCGGCCGGGCCGCGCGCGTCAGGGCGCGAGCACGTGCGCGAACGGCAGGTTGCGCACGATCCAGTAGACGATGAGAAGGCCGACGAACGAATACGCGACGGCCGGCTTGAACAGTGCCGACCGCATGGGCAGCCCCTGCGCGGTCCTGAACGTCCACCGCGCGTACAGGTACCCGAAGACCGGCAGCAGGACGAAGAGCAGCGGGTTGAGGCCGAACGCGGTGCCCACGTGGCCGTGCGCCAGCGCGTAGACGAGCCGCGTCATCCCGCACCCGGGGCAGTAGTAGCCGGTCAGCGTCAGGAAGGGGCAGCCCGGGTAGTGGCCCGGCTCGTTGGGATCCCCCCGCAGCGCGATCACCAGGACCCCGCCGGCGACCCCGGCCAGCACGGCCGCGTGCGGCAGGAACGCCTGTGAGCGCGCGCGAGTCACGCCGTCCACCCTAGGCGTCCAGGACGTAGCCGACGCCGCGCACCGTCCTGATGGGGCTGCCTTCGCCGAGCTTGGCCCGCAGCTGGGCGACGTGGACGTCGACGGTGCGGCTTCCGGCGCCGGCGCCCGGCCCCCATGCGGCGTCGAGCAGCTGCTCGCGGGTGAAGACGCGACCGGGGTTGGCCATCAGGAATTCGAGGAGGTCGAACTCGGTGACCGTGAGGGCGACGCGGCGGTCGCCGACGAGGGCCGCCCGGTCGCGGGGTTCGAGGGCGACGCGGCCGGCGCGCAGGGGGCCGGGCGCCTCGGCGGGTGCGCCGGCGCGCAGGGCCTCGGCAACGGCGGCGACGAGGACGCGGGGCCCGAAGGGCCGCTCGACGCGGTGGTCGCCGAGGGCGCGCCCGATCATGGGATCGAGGGGCCCGGTGACGGCGACGACGGGCGCGGGCCGGACGACGTCGGCGACGCGGCGGTACAGGTCGACGGGCAGCGCGGTGGTGGACAGGTCCAGGACGACGGCGTCGGGGCGCCGGCGCCGGGCGGCGGCGGGCGCCCGCGCGGGGTCGGCCTCGATCTCGACGTCGAAGCCCTCCCTGGCGAGGTAGCGGCGTTCCAGCTCGGCGACGGCGGGGTCGTGCTCGATCACGAGCACGACCCCGACACCGTCGCCGCTCACGACCGCTCGTGCGCGGTCGGGTCCTCGCCGCGGTCGAGTGACTTCCACAGGGCGGACGGATCGTCCTCCGCCGCCTTGCGCGGCGCGCTGCGCTCGTAGCGGGCCGACATGCCGGGCCACCGCGCCCCCCGCACGGCGGTGAGGATCCCGCCCACGGCAAGGACGACCCCACCGGTGACCGAAACCAGCCACCAGAGATTGACGTCCAGCACGGGATGCGCCCCGAGCCTCAGCAAAGCGCTCTTGTCCCCGGCGGCAGCCAGCACACTGGACCGCTGCACACTCACGGTGGACGCGTAGGCGATCCCCACACCGAACAAGGCGATGAGGACCCCGACACCCGCGCGAACCCGCCCCCGGGTCGCCAGAAGCGCAGCGAGCCCGGCCAGCCCGGCCCACCCGAGCGCCCCGGCCGCACCCCCAAGGTCGCCGCCGGTCAGCTGCTGGGTGAACGGTGTGATGGCGTCCTGCGCCCGAACGGTGGCCCAGGTGCGCCCGGCCGCGAGCAGCGCGAGCCCGGCCCCCGCAGCGCACACCACCGCCGTCAACCCACGTTCACGCCCAGGCGTCATGAGCCGCGCCGCTCGACGACCACCGCAGTGATCAATGCGACCAAACCAGACGTTCCCACGGACATACCCCCGAGTTTATGGCAGCCCCCCGAACCCCCGCCCCCACCCCACCCACCGACCCCCACCACAAAAAACCAACGACCGCCAAGGCAACCACGCAACAAGCCAAGGGGTGGCAGTAGGCATCCAGGCGGGTTCGAGCGTGCGAGAACCGTCCGCGAAGCGAGCCGCAAGGCGAGCCGAGCAAGAGAGCACCACTCACCGGACGTGAGCCCCAGGGCCGTCAGGCCCGAAGGGCGGACCTGGCACGGCAAGCGCGCAGCCACCACCTAGCAAGCCGAGGGGTGGCAGTAGGCATCCGCAGGCGGGTTCGAGCGTGCGAGAACCGTTCGCAAAGGGAGCCGCCAGGCGAGCCGAGCGAGACAGCACCACTCATCGGACGTGAGCCCCAGGGCCGCTAGGCCCGAAGGGCGACCCGGAGCACAACGGGCGCGCCGGCCTCAGTCGGCGGAGCAACCACCCGACGACCTGAGGAGTGGCGATCGCGTCCAAAGGCAGGTTCGAGCGAAGCGAGAACCTGATCGCGCAGCGAGCCGCAAGGCGAGTCGAAGCGATGCCAGCGATCGCCGCGGTGCTCGACGATGGAGGGCCGCCCAGGCCCGAAGGAGGAGAGCACTGCCATAGGTACAGCGATCGCGTCCGAAGGCAGGTTCGAGCGAAGCGAGAACCTGATCGCGCAGCGAGCCGCAAGGCGAGCCGGAGCGATGCCAGCGATCGCCCGCGTTTATCGACGATGGAGGGCCGCCAGGCCCGAAGGAGGAGAAAAACGCAATAAACAGAGCCCGCCTCCCCCTGGCGGTGGGGGGCGGGCTCTGCCACGTACGGCTGGCGGGCGTTACAGGGGGACGACCTGGTCGGCCTGCGGGCCCCGGTTGCCCTGCGTCACCTCGAACTGAACACGCTGGTTCTCGTCCAGGCTGCGGTAGCCGGAACTCTGGATGGCCGAGTAGTGCACGAAGACGTCCGGCCCGCCGCCGTCCACGGCGATGAAGCCGAAGCCCTTCTCGGCGTTGAACCACTTCACGGTGCCCTGCTGGGGCATGTCTTTCTCCTTGCGGCAAAACCTGGGCCCACACCTCGCGGGCCCCTGCGGTCGCTGCGGAACGCCCTCGCCTCCCGGTACGGTCCCGGAAAAGCCAAAACGCCCGCTGCCATCAGTTCGCGGGCGCCTGAACGATCGAGAACCACGACTGCAACCGACCGTCCCACCGTATCACCGGTTCCGCGTAAAGCGGAGGAGCCGCAAGACTTGCGTTTCTCCTCTCGGCGAACCGTGCCGTTACCTGCCCGTTAAAGACTCCAACCGGTCTCCGTCAGGGTCTTGACAGCGTCCGTGGCGCCGGTCGGGCGCACCTTCGCGACGTCCCTGCGGCCCAGTGCCCACAGGAGGAGTTCGCCTACGGGGCCGTGCACGCGCACTGCTCCGCGACCGCCGCCGGACACGCGCGCGGCACGGCCGTCGGGGCGGACGAGGGTTACCTCGACCTGAACTTTCCTTAGGACAAAGCGGGCAATTTTTATCCTTCGCCAGAGTAGTTCCTCTAGTTCCGGCGAGAGGTCGCGGGGCTCCCAGTCGGGACGCGCACGCCGGATGTCCTCATGGTGAACAAAGAACTCGACGGCGTTCGCGTTTTTGTCGACTCCCGGAAGGGCGTATGGGGAGAACTTCGGCGGACCCTGCGCGAACCGTTCCACCAGCCGTTCGAACGGAACGGCGCGTGCCGTCCGCCGCCGTACCCGCTCGGTGTAGAAGGCCAGCGGGGGCAGCACGATCCCGGGGGCCGCGTCGGGGCGCCCCTCCCGGACGACCAGATGGGCGGCCAGGTCGCGGGCGTCCCAGCCCGCGCACCTGGTGGTCGCCTCCGGTCCCGCCTCCTCCAATGCCGCGGCCAGCAGCAGCCGTTCGCGGCGGACCGGACCGGGGTCCGCCGGGCCGGAACCGTCCTGCTTCGGGGCGGACGGCTCGGGGCCGTCGTCGGGCGTGCTCATCGGCCGATGGTAGGCCGCGGCGGGGCGGCCGGGAATAAGCGCCCCGGCCGGATGGTAGGGAATATCCAGCCCCACAAACCCCCCGCCGCAGTCGCAACGGGTCATTTCCTGGGGTCCGCCGTGATCGAGGAGTCGCCGTGCCACCTGCGTCCAGACGCGTCAGCCCGCCTGTCCTGAGAGAGGGCATGGGCGTCCTGTGGGTGGCGGTGAAGGCGGAGCCGCGGGTGTTCGCCCTCTCGGTGCTGGCGAGCGCCCTGTACGCGGCGATGACCGTGGGGACCGCGCAGGTGCTGGGCTGGGCGACCGGCCACGTCGTGCTGCCGGCGTTCGAGGCCGGGCACACGACCGCGGGGGCGCTGGCGGGGGCCGCCGCCCTGATCCTGGCGGTGGCGCTGCTGAAGGCGCTCGGCGTCGCGGGGCGCCGGTTCTACGCGGGCCTCATGCAGTACCGGCTCCAGGCGTCCTACCGCCGGGCGGTGACCCGGCAGTACCTGCGGCTCCCGCTGGCGTGGCACCACCGGCACCCGACCGGGCAGCTGCTGTCGAACGCCAACGCCGACGTCGAGGCGGTGTGGGCGCCGATCGCGCCGCTGCCGATGGCGGTCGGCGTCGTGTTCATGCTGCTGATCGCCGCGGTGTCGATCCTGGTCACCGACGTGGTCGTGGCCGGGGTCGGATTCCTGGTGTTCCCCGCCGTGGCCCTCATCAACGTGGTGTACCAGCGGCGGCTGTCCCCGGTGGCGACCCGCGCGCAGCAGCTGCGCGCGGAGGTCAGCGAGGTCGCGCACGAGAGCTTCGAGGGCGGCCTGGTGGTCAAGACCCTCGGCCGGGAGGCGGCGGAGACCGAGCGGTTCGCCGAGCGGGCGCGGGAGCTGCGGGACGCCAACATCGCCGTCGGCCGCATCCGCGGGCTGTTCGACCCGGTGCTGGAGGCGCTGCCGAACCTCGGGGTGCTGGCCGTCCTGCTGATCGGGTCGGTGCGGCTGGACTCGGGCGCGATGTCGCCGGGCGACCTGGTGAACGTGGCCTACCTGTTCACGCTGCTGTCGTGGCCGATCCGGGCGCTGGGCTGGGTGCTGGGCGAGGTGCCGCGCAGCGTCGTCGGGTGGAAGCGGGTCCGCGGCGTCCTGGACGCGACGGGTTCGCTGCCGTTCGGGGACGGCTCGCTGGCCGGTTCGGGCGCGGCGACCGAGCTCCAGGTCCGGGAGGTCAGGTTCGCCTACGAGGCGGCCGGTGAGGGCGCTCGGCGCCGCGTCCTGCACGACGTGTCGTTCGCGGCGGCGCCGGGCAGGACGATCGCGGTCGTCGGGCCGACGGGATCGGGCAAGTCCACGCTCACCTCGCTGCTCGTCCGGCTGGTCGACCCGGCGGACGGGTCGGTCCTGCTGGACGGCGTCGACCTGCGCGACGTGGAGCGCGGCGGGGTCGCGGCGACGGCGGCCCTGGTCCCGCAGCAGACGTTCCTGTTCGACGACACCGTCCGCGGCAACGTGACGCTCGGCCTGGACGTCCCGGACGAGCGGGTCTGGGAGGCGCTGCGGCTCGCCCAGGCCGAGGGGTTCGTCGCGGCGCTCGCCGACGGGCTCGACACGAGGGTGGGCGAGCGCGGGGCGACGCTGTCGGGCGGCCAGCGCCAGCGGCTCGCGCTCGCGCGGGCGCTGGTGCGCCGGCCCCGGCTGCTGGTCCTCGACGACGCGACGTCCAGCGTGGACCCGCAGGTCGAGGCGCGCATCCTGCAGAGCCTGCGGGAGTCGCAGGCGGAGGAGTCCGGCGGCGCGACCGTCGTGGTCGTCGCCTACCGCAAGGCCACGATCGCGCTCGCGGACGAGGTCGTCTACATGGAGCACGGCCGCGTCATCGCGCGCGGCACCCACGCCGAGCTGCTGGACGGCTCGGAGGGCTACCGCAACCTCGTCAACGCCTACGAGCGGGCCGAGGCGGAGCAGGAAGCGGTCGAGGGCGGCGAGGAGGCCATGGCATGACGACGGTGACCGACACGGCGGCCTCGAAGCCGAGGAGCGCGGCGGGACTGAGCGACACCGCCGCGGAGGGCGCGATCAGCACGCTGCGGCGCGGGCTGCGGCTGAGCCCGGAGTTCCGGGCCGGGCTGGCCGGGACGCTGGCGCTCGCGCTGGTGTCGACGGCCGGGCGGGTGGTGGTGCCCGTCGCCGTCCAGCAGACGATCGACAAGGGGCTCGGCCGCCCGGACGGCCCCGACCTGGCCTTCATCCGGACGGCGGTGCTGCTGTGCGCGGCGGCCGTCCTGGTGACGGCCGTGTGCGCGTACCTGATGAACGTGCGGCTGTACAGGACGTCCGAGGGCGGCCTGGCGACGCTGCGGGTGCGGGCGTTCCGGCACGTCCACGACCTGTCGATGCTCACCCAGAGCGGCGAGCGGCGGGGCGCGCTGGTGTCGCGGGTGACGGGCGACGTCGACCAGATCAGCCAGTTCATGCAGTCGGGCGGGCTGATGTTCATCGTCTCGATCGGGCAGCTGGTCGTGGCGAGCGTGCTGATGGTCGTCTACTCGTGGCCGCTGGCGCTGCTGGTGTGGGCGGCGTTCGTGCCGCTGGCGTTCGCGCTGCGCCGCTTCCAGCGGATCCTGTCGAGGGCGTACATGCGCGTCCGGGAGCGGATGGGCGACCTGCTGGCGGCGGTCAGCGAGTCGGTGGTGGGCGCCCCGGTGATCCGCGCCTACGCCTCGGAGGAGCGGACCGGGCGGCGGGTGGACGAGACCGTGGAGTCCTACCGTTCGGCGCAGACGCGGGCGCAGGCGATGGTCGCGCTGACGTTCCCGGTCAGCGAGCTGGTGGCGGCGCTCGCCACCGCCGCCGTCGTCATCGCCGGGACGCTGCTCGGCGTCGCCGGGGAGCTGTCGGCCGGGCGGCTCGTGGCGTTCCTGTTCCTGGTGACGCTGTTCGTCAGCCCGATGCAGACGGCCACCGAGGTCCTGAACGAGGCGCAGAACGCGATCGCGGGCTGGCGGCGGGTGCTCGGCGTGCTGGACACCGTCCCGGACGTCGCCGACCCGGGCGAGGCCGGCGAGACGCTGCCGCGCGGTCCCATCGAGGTGCGGTTCGAGTCGGTGGGGTTCGCCTATCCGGGCGGCCCGCCCGTCCTGCACGAGGTGAGCGCCGCCATCAGGCCGCGCAGCCGCGTCGCGATCGTCGGGCAGACCGGATCGGGCAAGACGACGTTCGCCAAGCTCCTCACCCGGCTCATGGACCCGGTGTCGGGCCGCGTCCTCGTGGACGGCGTGCCGCTGGACCGCGTCCGGTTCTCGTCACTGCGCGAGCGGATCGTCATGGTGCCGCAGGACGGGTTCCTGTTCGACGCGACGCTCGCCGACAACATCCGGTACGGGCGTCCGGACGCCTCCGACGAGGACCTCGTCCTCGCGCTGACCGAGCTGGGCCTCGCCGACTGGCTGGACGGCCTCCCCGAGGGCCTCGCCACGCCCGTGGGGCAGCGGGGGGAGTCGCTGTCGGCGGGCGAGCGCCAGCTCGTCGCGCTGGCCCGCGCCTACATCGCCGACCCGGACCTGCTCGTCCTGGACGAGGCGACCTCGGCCGTGGACCCGGCCACGGAGGTGCGGATCCAGCGGGCGCTGGACGGCGTGACGCGGGGCCGCACGGCGATCGCGATCGCGCACCGGCTCTCCACGGCCGAGGCGGCGGACGAGGTGATCGTCTTCGAGGCGGGGCGGATCGTGCAGCGCGGCCCGCACGCCGAGCTCGTCGCCGAGCCGGGCGTGTACGCCGATCTGCACGCCTCCTGGGTCGCCCAGCGGAGCCTGTGACGGGTTCCACCTGGCCGCTCCCTGGGTAAACGCACGCTAAAGCACTTGCCCGTTATCTGGTCCAGTGCGCATTCTGCTGGGGTGAGCAACGACGTCATGTTGGAATCGGCGAGCACGCTGCACGGTCAGCTGCAGCGTGGACTCGGGAGGGCCGCGCGCCGCGCGGCGGACAAGCCCGGCGCGGGCGAGTACGTGTACGCCTGCGTCCGGAGCGATCCGCGCTGGGATCGGCAGTGCGAGTCACGGCGGCTGTACTACGCCCGGTTGATGGTGGATCTGGAGCTGCCGGTGGGGCCGGTGGCGGAGCATCTCTTCGCTCCGTCCGACCATACGGACCCCGACGAGTGGCGGGTGGACCTGGCGCTGGGCGTGCTGGCCGACCTGGTGCGGCTGAGCCGGCGGGAGGCCGCCGGGCCGCTGCGCCGGTACGCCGAGGAGGGCGCGCAGTGGTTCGACGCGGTGGCCGAGCTCATCGATCTTGAGGATCCCTCGCTGGCGGTGGGGCTGGACGCCCTGGTCGCCGCGCGGTGCGACGACGCCGACCTGGCGCTGCTGGTCCCGGGCCGGTACAACCCGGTGATCGAGGCGTGGGCGGCGAGGCAGCCGCGGGTGGCCGACGCGCTGGCGCGGCAGCGGGAGGCGGGACGGGCGGCGCGCCGCGCGATGGTCCCTTCCCCCGGGAAGGACGCGCAGAGCGAGGCCGAGTTGCTGGATCTGGCGCGGCGGCGTGGCGAAGGCTCCATAGCGGCGATATTCGAGCTGGGGCGCCGCCGGACGCTCGCCCTGCTGGACCTCGCGGAGGAACTGCTGCCCCAGCGGCCGAGCAGGTTCGGCGGCGCGGTGTGCCGGGCGTTGCGGGAGTACGGGCCGGAGACCCTTCCGCGGGCGCGGATGTGGGCGGCGCAGCGCGGCGGCTGCGCGGACATGGGGCTGCGCATCCTCGCCCGCTACGGCACCCGCCAGGACATCCCCCTGCTGATGGACGAGCTGAACGCGGCGGTCGCCCGGCGCGACTGGGCCGACGCCGCGAGCCCGATCGAAGGACTGGGCCGGCTGCGCGCGGGCGAGGCCGTCCCGCTGTTGAAGACCGCTTGGACCGAATCCACCTATGCCTATCTGAGACCCCGCATCCTGACCGCGCTGACGAGAACCGCCCCGCACACCGCCGAGTCCTACGCCGTCGAAGGGCTGTGGGACTGCGAGGAGGGCGTCCGGGCCGAGGCCGCCCGGACCGCGCCGCTGACCGGCGAGACCTCGCTGCGGCTGCAGCGGCTCCATCACGACGGCGCCGAGGACCCCGGCGTCCGCGCCGCCGCCGGCGCCCGCATGATGCCCTGAGGCCCCTGCTGTTCCGAGCCCGGATGAACCCCTCCGGGGCGGGGCGCGTATTCCTTCCTCGAATCGCGCGTCTCACCCCGGAGAGGAAGAGCGATGGGTTCCCGACACCATCTCGGCTTGTTGAAGACGGTGCCGCTCTGCGCGGCCGTGCTGGCGATGCCGCTGGCGGCCGGCTGCTCCGCCGGGTCGGACGCCTCCGGCGGCAAGACCGCCGAGCCGGCGAGCCTGGCCGAGCTGGCGCAGCGGACGGACTGCTCCCTGACCGGGAAGCGCAAGGTCGAGGATCTGGAGCAGGGGAACTGCAAGACCGCGCGAGGACGCTACGTGCTGCTCAGCTTCACCTCCGACACCGGCATGAACGCCTGGCTGGAGGAGGCCAAGCCCTGGGGCGGGACGTATCTGGTCGGGGCGCGCTGGGTGGCGGTCAGCCAGCAGCAGACCCTGGAGTCGCTGCGCGGGGACCTCGGCGGCAGGATCGTCCAGGGTGACGGCCACGGTCCCGGGCACGGCTCGGGGCACGGCTGAGCGCGGGTCAGGCGCGGCCTGCCGCGCTCCCCTCGCTGGTGCCCTCCTCGCCCCGCACGAGCAGGACGCTCCACCGCTCCAGGGCGGGGCCCAGGCGGGCCAGGACGCGCCGTCCCGCCAGCCCGCGGCGGACGATGCCCGGATGCCACAGCGGGTGCCGCGGGCCGTCGACGACGACGCGGACGGCCGCGACCGGCAGCGGTCCGGCGCGCTCGGCGACGAGCGCCGACTCCATGTCCGCCAGCCGCGCGCCCTGGGCCGCCAGCAGGGCGCGCTCGGCGCCCCGGACGACGCGGTCGGTGGTGACCAGCGGGCCGACCTGCGCGCTCAGCCCGTCCCGGATGAGCTCCTCGGCGAGCAGGCGCGGCGCGGCGCACGGCACCGCCTTCCCGCCCGCGCCGACGCCGCGGATCTCGTCGGCGACCAGGACGTCGCCCGGCCGCAGCCGCTCGTCGAGCGCCCCGCCGAACCCGGCGACGACGACGGCGGCGCAGGCGGCCGGGAGCCGGTCGGCCCGCCGCGCCCGGTAGCCGACGACCACGACCGGCGTCCGGGTGAGCCCGCGCCGGACCGCGCGCGCCTCCATGCCGAGCGCGGCGCACACCACCGGGCCGAGCATCGGCGCTTCCACGGCGTCGTCCCAGCCCGCCCCTCCGGCGGCGCCCGCCCCTTCGGTGAAGTTCACCCGTCCAGCGAAACACGAGGTCATCCCGAGATCCAGCGCGCTCACCGCGCGGGGCGACATCCGCTCACCGCGCAGTGCGACGTCCGCTCACCGCGAGGTGCCGGATCCGCGCCGCGGAGATCCGCCTCGCGGAGGGCGCGCACCGCGGTCCCGCCCGCCTAGACTCCCCGGCATGACCTCGACCTCCTTTCCCCTTCGGCGGAAGCTGGCCGTTCTCCCGTTCGTCCTGCTGCCCCTCGGCGCCGCGGCCGCGTGCGGCGGCGAGAACAGCAAGACCTCCTGCGACGTCAACTCCTGCACGGTGACCTTCGACCGCGGCGTCGAGGCGAGCGCGTCCATCCTCGGCGTGAAGGCCGAGCTGGTGAGGGTGCAGGGCGAGATGGTCACCCTCAAGATCGGCGGGCAGACGGTGACGGTGCCGGCCGGGGACGGGCAGCAGGCCGAGGGCTTCGACGTCTCGGTGCAGTCCGTCACCAAGGACCAGGTGGTGGTGAAGATCTCCAACAACGGCTGATCCGGTCTAGGATTCGCTCATGCGTTCGATCAGCACGGCGGAGCGGCGGGCCCGGCTCGCGCTCCGCCACCGGCTCGCCGTCCCGGCCCGGACCGACGACGTCCTCGACATCGTCCGGTCCCTGGTGGTGCTGCACGCCACGGACCCGGCCACCGTCCACCTGTCGGTCGCGGCCCGCAGCGTCCACGCCGTCCCGGCGGCGGTGGAGAAGGCCCTGTACGACGACCGCACGCTGCTGCGGATGCTCGCGATGCGCCGGACGATGTTCGTCGCGCCGACGGAGCTGGTCCCGGTGCTCCAGGCGTCCACGGCGAACGGGCTGGCGGCCAGACAACGCGCGCGGTACACGAAGATGATCGAGCGCGGCAGCGACGTCACCGACGCGGCGGCCCTGTTCGCCCGGGCCGAGGAGGCCGCCCACGAGGCGCTGCTGGCGCGCGGCCAGGCGACGGGCGCCCAGATCAGCGCCGACGTGCCGCTGCTGCGGACCCAGGTCGAGATGGCGCCCGGAAAGTCCTACTCGCGGACCACGGGCATCACCACCTGGGTCCTGGTCACGCTCGGCTGCGAGGGCCGCATCGTGCGGGGGCGGCCGAACGGGTCGTGGACGAGCAGCCAGTACGTGTGGTCGCCCGTCGAGGCGTGGCTGCCCGGCGGCATCGAGGCGATCCCGGCCGCCGAGGCCCGCGCCGACCTCGTCCGCCGCTGGCTGCGCGCGTTCGGGCCCGCGCCGGTGGCCGACCTGAAGTGGTGGACGGGCTGGAGCGCCGGCGACGTCAAGAAGGCCCTCGCGCTCCTGGACGTCACCGAGGTCGACCTCGGCGGCGCCGCCGGCCTCGTCCTGTCCGACGACCTGGAGCCCGAGCCCGGGCCGGAGCCGTCGGCGGCGCTGCTGCCCGCGCTCGACCCGACCCCGATGGGCTGGCAGGAGCGCGGCTGGTTCCTCGGCCCCCACGGCCCGCTGCTGTTCGACCGCAACGGCAACATCGGGCCGTCGGTCTGGTGGGACGGCCGCATCGTCGGCGGGTGGGCGCAGCGCAGGGACGGCGAGATCGTCGTCCGCCTCCTGGAGGACGTCGGCGCCGACGCGGAGGCCGCCGTCGAGCGGGAGGCGGAGCGCATCGCGGAGTGGTACGGCGACGTCCGCGCGATCCCCCGGTTCCGCACCCCGCTGGAGCGCGAGCTGACGGCCTGAGCCGGAGCCCCGCCTCCAGCGGCCCCGACCGGAACCGACCGGGGTCGGGCCTTCAGAAGTAGGGGCCCGCAGTGGTCACGGCCCGGCGATCGGCCCCGCTGCGCCGGAGGAAGGTCACGACGAAGGCCAGGGCGGCGAGGCCGCCGAGGCCGAGCGCGGCCAGCAGGCTGAGGCCGAGGTAGCCGTTGGCGGTGTCGTCCGGCGTCACGAGGATCGGCCCGTCGGCGCCGCGGCACGTCAGCCGGGCGTCGCCCGTCACCGGCGCTCTGAACGTGGCGGTGTAGCGGTAGGACGCGTGGTCGGAGGCGCTCCAGGAGTTCTTGCGCGTGAGCTGGACGAGTCCGGACCGCTCCCCCGCCTCGACCCGGCACGCGTAGGGGGAGGCGCCGCCCTCCCGGACGTAGACGAAGTAGCCGTAGCCCTCTTTGAGCCGGACGGTCACCCCGGACGCCGGGTCGCCCGCGGCCGCCGGGCCTTCGGCGACCTCCGAGTCGTCCCACAGGAACGCCAGCACCGTGGCGAACCCGATCACGGCGGCCAGGACGAGGACGACCGGCAGCGCGTACCACCCGGCGCTCGGGCCGACGCGCCGCCGCTGCGGCGTCCAGCCCTCTCCCGGCGGGCCCTGTCCCGGCCGGCCCGGTTCCATGGGCGGCGGTCCCATCGGTGGGTTGGACCCGGGCCACATGTCTTCTCCCCCTGCGGAACGCCTGTGCCGGACGACCACGATCTCAGAGAACCGACCGCCCCGCCAGACGGCCTCCTGTAAGGGGCCGCTGACGGAAGGGTTGGGGAATGTCTGTAACGTCCCCCTGGACAGAGGAGGTGCATGTGGCGGCACTGCCCGGCCTGGCCCCCGGCACGCTCCCGCCCGAGGCCGCCGCGCTGCGGGCCCGGGTGCGGGAGTTCCTGGCCGAGACCCCCTTCACGGCCCGCTGCGACAGCTGGCTCACCGGCGCCGACCCCGCCTTCAGCCGGCTGCTGGGCGAGCGGGGCTGGCTGGGCATGACGCTCCCCGAGCGCTACGGCGGGCACGGGCGCTCACCGCTGGAGCGGTTCGTGGTGATCGAGGAGCTGCTGGCCGCCGGGGCCCCGGTGGGCGCGCACTGGATCGCCGACCGGCAGACCGGCCCGTCCATCCTGGCCCACGGCACCGAGGAGCAGAAGAGGCGGTTCCTGCCGCCGATCGCGCGCGGCGAGTGCTTCTTCGCGATCGGGATGAGCGAGCCCGACTCGGGCTCCGACCTGGCGTCGGTCCGGACCCGCGCCGAGCGCGAGGGCGGCGGGTGGCGGCTGCACGGCACCAAGGTGTGGACGAGCGGCGCCCACCTCGCGCACGCGATCCTCGTCCTGGCCCGGAGCGCGCCCCGCTCGCAGGACCGGCACGCGGGCCTCAGCCAGTTCATCGTGCCCCTGCCGGACGACCGCGTGACGATCAGGCCGATCCGGGGGCTGTCCGGCGAGCACCACTTCAACGAGGTCGTCCTCGACGGCGTCCTCGTGCCGGACGCGCTCGTCCTCGGCCGTGCCGGGGACGGGTGGCGGCAGGTCACCGCCGAGCTGGCCCACGAGCGCAGCGGCCCCGAACGGCTGCTCAGCACGTTCATGCTCATCCGGCTCCTGCACGGCCGCGCCGCGGGTCCCGCCGAGCGGCGGACGCTCGGCGCGCTCACGGCGCGCCTGTGGGCGCTGCGGCAGGCATCGCTGGGGGTGGCGGGGGCCCTCGCCCGGGGCGAGACGCCCGAGCTGTCCGCGGCGCTCGTCAAGGACCTCGGGACGCGGTTCGAGCGCGAGGTCGTCGAGGCGGCGCGCGAGCACGCGGGCGTGGGGCTGGTCGTGCTGTGGGACGACGGCGACGACGTCCACGCCGAGCCGCACGCGCCGTATCCGCATCCCCGCGACGTGCTCGCCCTGCGCGCG
>NZ_JBFARL010000091.1:0-30844 GCF_040674655.1 Actinomadura sp. NPDC049753
GCCAGGCACCCCGACTCGGGATCACCCGGCACCCGTAGATGTCCTTGTCCGACGCCTTGTCCAGCGCCCGGTCGAAGTACACCCCCGGCGAACGCACCAGCTGCGAGACCACGACACGCTCGGTGCCGTTGATGATGAAGGTGCCCTTGGGGGTCATGAGCGGGAAGTCGCCCATGAACACCGTCTGGCTCTTGATCTCACCGGTGGTGTTGTTGATGAACTCCGCCGTGACGAACATCGGGGCGGAGTAGGTCATGTCCTTGTCCTTGCACTCCTCCACGGAGTACTTCGGAGGCTCGAACCGGTGATCCCGGAACGACAGGGACATGGTCCCGGAGAAGTCCTCGATCGGACTGATCTCTTCGAAGATCTCCTCCAGCCCCGACTGCGTCGGGACGCTCTTACTTCCGGCCTTCTGGGCCGCCTCGACCCGGGCCTTCCACCTCTCGTTGCCCAGCAGCCAGTCGAACGAGTTGGTCTGCAGAGCAAGGAGGTCCGGGACTTCGAGCGGCTCCTTGATGCGCGCGAAGGAGACGCGGTTCGGACCGGTTGCGGTATTCGAGGCGTTGCGCGAGGCTGCCAAGAGTGGTCCTTCCGAGGGCTCGCGGCGTAACAGATGACACGCACGCCAGACGATCCACGTTCGAGACCTGCTCAAAGAGGTCCAAACCGGACCCTCATAGGGGCCTGAACCGGACCTTCACAGGTGTGCTCTCACACGTGGATAGTCAGAGGGCAGCGCAAAGGGGCAGTGTAGCCGAACCGGTACACCGCTCGCAACTCTAGCGCCGCAGTATGCATCACGTTGCCATGGAGCATCGCCCCTCAGCGCCTCTCAGTCAAGAGCGGACTTGGACTTTTCAGGCCCTGACCTGCAGTGAGGAAGGCCATAGTTTAGGGATCCGGGTTGACAGCCCGCGAACCGCCCACGGCGGCGGGTCGCGCGCCCTCGGACCGCTCGACCCGCGGCCTCGTCTAGGCGCGGCCCGAGGGGGTTAACAGCGACTCGTCCATGCGCCGTGGCAGCCGTCCGGAAGACTCCGGGAGAGACCGGCGTCCGGGCCCGGACGGACGGGTGCCCGGCACGAGACCGACGCCCGGCGCGTGCGGCGGCTAGGAGAGGACCGTGAGCTCAGACGCGAGCCACTTGCCGTCCTTCTTGACCATCGTCAGCTTGATCCGCAGCGGCTCGGGGAGGCGCTGCTGCTTGTCGGTCTTGGTCGCCGACGACCGGTTGGCGTAGACGAGCGCCACGACCTTGTCGGGGGTCGCGCTCACGACGCCGACCTTCATCACGGTCGTGTTGGAGACGGCCTGCTGCTGGACGGCGACGGTCTTGAGCTGCTGGGCGAGCTTGTCGTACTGGGTGTGCAGCTTGCCCGTCGTGGTCGCGGACGCGGCCTTCAGGTCGGTGTCCAGCGTCTGGTAGTCGTACGAGGACAGCTTCTGGGCCGCGCGGGACGCCGCGAAGGAGGCCTCCTTTGACGCCTGCTCGGTCGCGTCCTGCTCGCGGACCTTCAGCGCGAGCGCCGTGGTGCCGGCCGCGAGCGCGACCGCCAGGACGACCAGGACCGCGATCACGGTCGACCTGCCGCCCAGCCGGGACCGGCCCGCCGGCTCGTCGTCGTCCTCGGCCTCGTCGTCCTCGGCGGGCTTCTTGAGGTTCAGACGCTTGGTCCTGGTGGCCTTGGCGGGCTTCGCGTCCTCGCCGTCTTCCTCGCCCTCGGCGTCTTCCTCAGCCTCGGTGCCGTCCTCGGCCTCGGCCTCGGCGTCTTCCTCGGCCTCAGGGGCCTTCGTGGTCTTGGCGCTCTTCGCAGCCTTGGCCGTCTTGGCCCTCTTGGTGGCCTTGGCCGTCTTGAGGGACTCGGTCTCGTCCTCTTCGGCCTTCACGTCGTCGTCGCCGACGGCCTCGTCGGCCGTCTCGGCCGCTGAGTCGTCCCCTGCAGCATCGGCGCCGTCGGACGCGACTTCAGACGCCTTCCCGCCACGACGGGGCTTCTTGGGGGACTTGAGGGCCTTAGAAGTCTCCTCCGGGACGTCCCCTTCGGGTGTCTCGGGCTCCTCGGGCTCCTCGTCCGCCGCGGCCGCTTCGGCGGCGGCCGCCTCGTCCGCGGCGATCTGGGCGAGGCGCGCGGCCTCCCGCGCCTTCGCGGCGGCCTCCTCCGCCCGGCGCGCCGCCTCGGCGGCCTCCTCGGCCCTGGCCGCTCGATCCGCCTTGATCGTCACGGGACAACCTCCAGTCCGGACACGAGCCAGCGGCCGTCGACCCGCGTGAGGTCCATCTGGTACCGGTAGCCCTGCGGCGTACCGTTCTGCACCTTGTCGTTGGTGACGGTCCCGGTGAGGGACACCATCACCTCGGCGGAGTCGCCGTCGATGGAGACCAGCGCGGCGTCGACCTCACTGACCGTCGACCTGGCCTTGGCCTTGGTGATCTGCTGCATGAAGGCGTTCGACTGGCTCCCCAGCTTGTTCTTGAGGTCGCCGGTGGTGCCGCCCACGATGCGGTCCAGGTCGCGCTGGGCGGTGGCGGCGTCGAGCGACATCAGGTTGACGCCCATCTGGCGCGCCGACTGGATCGCCTTCGCCTTCTGGTCGGCCTCGTCCTTGTTCCTGAGGGAGACCACGCCGAGCCAGCCGGACGCGATGGCGAGCCCGACCACGACGACGCTCAGGACGATCGCGGTGACGAGGGGTAGACGGCGCCTCATCGTGTCCGCCTCACTGGCTCAGCGGTCCGAGCAGGAGCCACTTCCACGAGGATTCCTCTCCCAACTGGCGTGTACCGGCGCTGCGCGGCATGACGTATCGCTTGCCATCGGGGCCGTAGACGGCGCCCGTCGCTGGATCGTATCCAGCGAATTCGACTGAACCGGCCGGATACGACAGGTACAGGTTCCCGCCCGCGAGCTGGCCCGTCGGAGCCTCCGCGGCCTTCGCCTTGCTCTTGCCGGAGCCCTTGGCGTCCGTCTTACCGCCGTCGCCGTCGCCGCTGCCGTCGCCGCGGGTGCCGTACGCACCGCCCTCGGGGAACCCGGCGCCGGTGGTCGCGCCCGGCGGGACCTGCGGGAACGGCGCGATGGCGTCGCGCGGGAAGTTGCGGGCGCCGCGTACCGCCGTGGGCGCGTTGCCGGGCGCCTTGCAGCCGACGTCCAGGCGCGGCTTCTTCTTCGAGGTGTCCTGCGGCCAGCGGTGCTTGACCTTCTCGTAGCCCTGGGTGCAGGCGGGCGGCCCGTCGATGTTGAGGTCGAGCCCCAGGTGCTGCGTCCCGTCCCCGGGCGTGACGGTGAACGCGCCCGCGACCGTCACCGGGTAGAGGATGAACAGCGACCGCAGGCCGGCCTTGCGGGACGCGATGACCTGCCCTGTGGTGGTCAGGTTGGCCAGCAGGACGGGCAGCGTCGGCGCCAGCTGGTTGATGGCCTGGTGGGTCTCGTTCACCGCGCCCGGCGCGCTGTCGATGGTCTTGCGCAGCGCCGGGTCGTCGTTGCGGAGCGAGGTGGTCAGCGCGTTCAGATTGCGGGCGAAGCCCTGGATGTTGGCGCCCTGGCCGCGCTGGGTGTCGAGGACGGTCACGCTGTTGTTCAGGAGCCGCTCGGTGTCGGGGTAGGCCTCGTTGGCGGTCTTCAGCAGCCGGTCGGTGTCGTCCAGGATCGACTGCAGGTCCGAGGCGGAGCCGGTGAACGCCTTGTTCAGCTCGTCCACGATGATGCCGAGATCCTTGGTGTTCACCGACCCGACGAGGGAGTCGACGTTGCGCAGCAGCTCGGCGGTGGACACCGGCAGCGTGGTGCGGCTCCGCGGGATGGTGTACGGGTCGCCCTCGTCCAGGTAGGGCCCGGACTTCGTGGTCGGCTCCAGGTCGATGTACTGCTCGCCGACCGCCGAACGGTTCGCCACGACGGCCTTGGTGCCCTCGCGCGGGATCCGCTTTCCGCGCTCCAGCAGCAGCTTGACGCGGATGCCGTCCTTGGTCAGCTCCAGGGGGCCGACGCGCCCGACCGGGACGCCCCGGTAGGTGACCTCGGCGTTGGTGAACACGCCGCCGGAGTCGGTGAGGTCGACGTAGGCGACGTACTGCTTGCCGAGCAGGTCGCGGCCGATGCCGATGTAGTTGACCGAGACGATCGCCACGCCGACGACGGTGATGACCGCGAAGGCGATGAGCTGGACGATGACGCCGCGCTTGAGGATCACGAGAGGCCCCCCGTCATCAGGGTCCGCAGACCGCCGTCACCAGGGTCGGGCGCGAGCGCTCCCGGCCGTCCCTGACCGTTCGCGCCGGCCGGCTTCCCCGGGGTCTGTGTGGTGCCGCCGGGAAGCCCGGGCAGCCCG
The DNA here is from genome assembly GCF_040674655.1 of Actinomadura sp. NPDC049753. Classification (NCBI taxonomy): domain Bacteria; kingdom Bacillati; phylum Actinomycetota; class Actinomycetes; order Streptosporangiales; family Thermomonosporaceae; genus Actinomadura; species Actinomadura sp. NPDC049753. The sequence continues at coordinate 4,336 of NZ_JBFARL010000091.1, forward strand.
CCCTGGCTGCCGCCGCCCGGCGTCTGCGGCAGGACGCCCAGCGGGGAGTCCGGGAGCGTCACGTTCGGGACCTGGAGCATGCCGCGCATCTGCTTGCCGCTGCCGAGCAGCCCTTCCAGGTCGGTGCCGCCGAGCAGGTTCTGCGCGATGGACTCGAAGTCCAGGTCGACCGTCAGCCGCACGTTGCCGTAGTCGCCCGCGATGACGTTCTCGAACGTCGAGGGGAACGGGAAGGTGATCAGCGTCTCCAGCGACTTCGGCAGGTCGGAGCCGGCCTTGTTGAGGTTGCGCAGGATCGTGTTGAGGTCCCGCAGGTTGGCCAGCATGTCGGCCTTGGACTGGTTGATCACGTAAGTGGTGGTGCGACTGAGCTTGTTCAGCGCGACCAGCATCTTGGTGAGATCGGCGCGGTTGCGGTTGAGGACGGCGATCGCGGGCCCCGTCCGGTCGATGGTGTCCTGGATCGTCTTGCGCTCGGCCGACAGCTTGCCGGTCAGCCGGTCGATGCTGTCCAGCGCCCGGGTGATCGCGGCGCGGTTCTGGTCCAGCGTCCCCGCGAAGGTGTTCACCCGCTGGAGCACCGACTTGATCGTGGACTCCCGGCCGCCGATCGCGGCCTGCAGCTCGTGGCTGATCGTGGAGACCTGCTCCAGGCCGCCGCCGTTCAGCAGCAGCGACATCGCCGACAGCACCTCTTCGATCTCGGTGCCGCGGGAGGTGCGGTTCAGCGGGATCAGGTCGTCGTCGGCGAGCTCTCCGACCGGCGCCTCGTTCTTCGGCGGTTCGAGCTGCACGAACTTCTCGCCGAGCAGGCTGGTCTGGCTGATCGTCGCGATCGCGTTGTCGGGGAGCTTGACGTCGCCGCGGAACTTGACCGTGACGACGGCGTGCCAGCCGGCGCCCTGCCCGCCCTGCCCGCTCTGCCCGCCGGGCTCGCCCGCCAGCTCGATCTTCTCGACCTTGCCCACCGACACGTCGTTGACCTTGACCGCCGACTGCGGGACGAGGTCCAGCACGTTCGCGAACTCGATCTTGACGGTGCGCGGGTGCGAGCCGAGGTCGGGCCCGCCGGGCAGCGGCAGCGACTCCACGCCGTTGAACGAGCAGCCCGACAGGGCCGTCACGCCCGCGAGCGCCGCGGCGCCGAGCAGCCGCGCCCTTCTGATCGACCGCCTGCTCATCGGCCACCTCCAGGCAGCAGCGCCGTGATGTCCGTGGGCTTCTTCTGGGTCCCGGTCGCCGCGGTCTTGTTCGTCGTGCTCGTCTTGCCGGGCCTGCCCTGCGGACCGTAGGCGTCCGGCGGGATGGGCACCGGGTCGTAGTGCGTGGTCAGCGCGGTGATCCAGGACAGGTCCAGGCTGAACCCGGTCAGCGCCTTGCCGATCCCGTTGTACGGCGTGACGAAGTCGAGGCACTCCTTGGCGGGCGTGCCCACCGAGTACGCCAGCGAGCAGATCCAGTCGGCCAGGTCGTGGAACTGGCGGAAGTTGTCGCGGGTGTGGATCGTGCCGCTGATCGGGTCGTAGGCGCGGGCCAGGTTGTTCACGGCGAGCGGGCCGGCGGTGAGGATCTCGGCGAGCGCGCCCTTCTCCTTGACCAGCACGCCGGTGATCTGCGCGAGCTGCCGGACGTTGGCGGCCAGCTCGGTGCGGTTGCCCTTGACGAACCGCTGCACGTTCCTCAGCGTCGGGGCCAGGGTGTTGAGGGCCGCGCTCAGCTCCTCCTTCTCCCCCGCGAGCTGCCCGGAGACGCCGTTGAGGTGCCCGGAGAACGACTTGATCTGCTGGTCGTTGGCCTTCATCGCGTCGGTGATGATCCGCAGGTTCTTGATCGTCTCGGCCACGTCGCCGCGGTCGGTGCTCAGCGTGCTGAGCGCCTTGGACGCGTCGGCGATCGTCTGCCGGATGTCCTCGCCCTGCCCGTCCAGGTTCGCCGCGCCGACCTGCAGCAGCCGCGACAGCGAGCCCTGCCGGCCGTTCGCGCCGGGCGCGTTCGCGCCCTGCGGGCCGAGCGCCTGGGACAGCTCGTTCAGGCTCCCGCCGACCTCGTCGACCTCGACCGGCACCGCGGTGCGGTTGGTGCCCAGCGTCGCCCCGTCGGCCAGGACGGCGCCGCCCTTGTACACGGGCGTGATCTGGATGTAGCGGTCGGCGACGAGGGTCTGGTTGACGATCACGGCCTGCGCGCCCGCGGGGACCTTGTACTTGGCGTCGTACCTCAGCTCGACCTTCACCGCGTCGCCGACGGGCTCGACGCTGGTGACCTCGCCGACGGGGATGCCGAGGATGCGGACGTCCGCGCCCTTGTACAGGCCGACCGCCTTGGTGAAGTACGCCGTCATGTGGCGCTGCTTCGGCTCCTGGAGGACGAGCAGGAGCACGGCGGCCAGCACCGCGACGGCGAGGATCGCGCCGCCCAGGCGGAGGATGCTCGTGGAGTTACGCACTGGTGACCTGCCTGCTCACGGGAGGAAGGGCAACGGGTTGTCGCTGTTGCCGGTCTTGCCGGTGCCGGGCGATCCGCCGCCCGGCCGGGCGCCCTGCCTGTTCGTCGTCGCGCCTCCGCCGGACGGGGGGTTCTGGATCGAGGCGGGGATCGGGATCAGGTTCTGGATCCACGAGTCGAACCAGCGGCCGGTGCCCGTCACGTCGGAGAACTGCCGGGCGAACGGCGCGAACAGCTGGAGGATCCGGTCCAGGTTGTTCTGGTTCTTCAGCAGGATCCGGTTGACCTCGGCCAGGTTGTCCAGCATCGGGCGCAGCTGCTTGTCGTTCTCGTTGATCAGCGCGTTCACCTGCTGCGACAGGGTCACGGTGTTGATCAGCAGCTGGTGGATGACCTCGCGCCTGGCCTGCACCGCCTGGAGCACCTTGTCGCCGTCCTGGACGAGCTTGGCGAAGTCCTGGTTGCGGTCGGCGAGCAGCTTGGAGACGTCCTTGGCCTTGCCGGCCAGCTCGTGCAGTTCGTCGTCGCGGGACGCGACCGTGTTGGACAGCCGGCGCAGCCCCTGCAGGGAGGCCCTGACCTCCTCCGGGGAGTTCTTGAAGGTGTCCGACAGCACGTCGAAGGACTTGGCGACCTGCTGCACGTCGATCGCGCCGACGCGCTGGCTCAGCTCGCTGATCGCGGGGACGACCTCGAACGGGGTGTGGGTCCGCTCGATCGGGATGTTGCGGGCCAGCCGGCCCCGCCCGCGCGGGTTGAGCGCGAGGTAGTGAGCGCCGAGGACCGTCTTGATCTTGATGTCGGCCTCGGTGCGGTCGCCGAGCCGCACGCCGTCGTCGACCCGGAAGGTGACCTTGACGTGGTCGCCGGCCAGCTCCAGCCCGGTGACCTTGCCGACCTTGACGCCCGCGATGCGGACCTCCTCGCCGGCCCGCAGCCCGGCCGCCTCCCGGAACGCGGCGGTGTGGGTCCTGCCGCCGGAGATGAACGGGATGTTCTCCAGGTTCATCGCCAGCACCACCAGCACGATGATGATCGCGAACGCGGAGAGACCGATGGGGACCGGGTTGCGTTCCCGGAACGGGATCCTCATCTACTTGCACCTCGCGTTCTCGTTCACGATCGCCGGCGTCTGGTAAACCGGTCCGCCCGGCAGCCGCACCCGCGCGTCGAGGCCGCAGATGTACATGTTGAACCAGGAGCCGTAGGAGGAGATGTTCACCAGCCCCTCCAGCCGCTTCGGCGTCCGCTGCAGGCCCGCGTCGAGCTCCTTGCCGTTCGCGTCGAACGTGGCGGTGAGCTTGCGCAGCCCCGCGATGTCGTCGCGGAGGTCCGGGCGGGCGTCGGCGAGCAGGTCCTGGGTGGTGCCGGTCAGCTCGTTGATCGCCGCCACCGAGTCGAAGATCGCCCGGCGGTCCCCCGACACCCCGCTGACGAACCCGCGCAGGTCCGTGATCAACTGGTTGACCTCGGTGTGCCGCTCGTCGATGGTGCCGAGCACGGTGTTCAGGTTGTCGATCACCTGGCCGATGACCTTGTCCCGGTCGGCGAGGGTGTTGGTCAGCGACGCCACGTGTGCGAGCAGGCTGTTGATCGTCCCGCCCTCGCCCTGGAGCACCTGGACGATCTGCATCGCGAGCGTGTTGACGTCCTTGGGCTCCAGCGCGCGGAACAGCGGCCGGAACCCGTTGAACAGGGTCGTCAGGTCCAGCGCGGGCGTGGTCTGCGCGATCGGGATCGTCCCGCCCGGCCGGAGGTAGTCGTTGGCCTGGCCGGCGCCGTCGGTCAGCGCCAGGTACCGCTGGCCCATCAGGTTGCGGTACCTGATCTGGGCCTTGGTGGACGAGGGCAGCCCCGCCTTGAACACGTCCTCCTTCTGGAGGCTGAACGTCACCTCGGCCTTGTCGCCCTGGTACAGCTCGATGTGCTCGATCTGGCCGACCCGGACGCCGGCGACGCGCACGTCGTCGTTGTCGAGCAGGCCCGTCACGTCCGAGAAGATCGCCTTGTAGGTGGTCGTCTCCCGGAACCGCATGTTGGAGATCGTCATCGCCAGCACGCCGGTGGCCAGCGAGGTGACGACCACGAAGATCCCCAGCTTGATCGCCGCACTGGTCGTCCTCACTTGACCGTCACCACCGATCCGTCGCCCAGCAGCGGCCCGAACATCAGCGCCGCGACGTCGGACAGCTGGTCGGCGCGGGTCCGCGTCACCGGTCCGAGCACGTTCTTGATCTTGTCCTTCTCGCTCATCGAGCCCGGGTCCACGAAGACGTTCGACAGCGCCCGGCCGCGGCTCCCGCCGCCGTTCGGGTCGTCGGGGTTCTTCCACCACAGGTCGTCCTGCGTGCCGTCCAGCGCCAGGTAGGTCGGGGACGGGACCTTCGGGTTCGGCAGCCCGTAGCAGCGCGGGTCGCGCTGGTCCTTGGCCTCCGGCTTGTCCAGCGGGTACTTGTAGCCCGGCACGGGCTTGACGATCTCGATCGTCAGGTTGAAGGTCTTGGATCCGTTGCCGCCGGCCACCCGCTGGGACTCCGGCTTGAGCTTCATCAGCCCGGCGAACACGCACGGCAGCGACGGCGAGTAGCGCGCGACCAGGTCCAGCCCGTCCCGGTTCGCGATGTTGAAGCCGATGATCTTCGGGGCGTTCTGCCGCATGAACACGTCGCCGTCCTGCGCCAGCGCGGTCGTCGCCGGGATCAGCTGCTCGATCGTCGCCTTCTTGTCGGTGATCGTCCGGCTGGTGACGTTGAGGTTGCGGAGCGTCTGCAACAGGTCGGGTGCCGCGGCGCTGTAGATGTCGGAGACGTCGGCCAGACCGTTCAGGTCGTGCACCAGCGTGCCGAGCTGCGGGTTGACCTTCCGCAGCAGCTCGTCGGCCTCCTCCAGGTTCCGGCCGATCTGGTCGCCGCGGCCCTGCAGCGCCGTCGCCAGGGCGTTCAGCGTCGCGTTCAGTTCCGCCGGCTTCACCGCCTGCAGCAGCGGGAGCAGGTCGTTCAGCACCTTGTCGATCTCGACGGCGGCCTGGGAACGGTCCTGCTGGATCACCTGGCCCGAGCGCAGTCCGAGCGGGCCCGCCTGCGCCGGGGCCGCCAGGTCCACGTACTTCTCGCCGAACAGCGTCTTCGGCAGCAGCCGCGCCTGGACGTTGCGCGGGATCAGCTTCGCCTTGCCCGGGTCCAGCGCCAGGTGGAGCGTCGCCCCCCGCGCGTCGGCGTCGGTGCCGCGCACCTCCCCGACGATCAGACCGCGGATCTTCACGTCGGAGTGCGGCAGCAGCTGCAGCCCCGCCCGCTCCGTCCGCACCTTGACGTCGAGCGTCGGCGTGAACGCCTTGTTGTACAGCGCCACGGTCAGCGCGAGCAGCAGGATGATCACGACGACCATCGACGCGCCGAGCACCCGGTAACGCAACCGTTCACTCATCGGTGATCACCCCGCGATCCTGACGCTGGTGGTGGTGCCCCAGATCGCCATGCCGAGCATCAGGTCGACCACGTTGATCACCACGATGCTGGTGCGCACCGCGCGGCCCACCGCGACGCCGACGCCCGCCGGGCCGCCGGAGGCGTGGTAGCCGTAGTAGCAGTGGATCAGCATCACCAGCACCGCGAAGACGATCACTTTTCCGAACGACCACAAGATGTCGTACGGCGGTAGGAACAGATGGAAATAGTGGTCGTAAGTGCCGGTCGACTGGCCGTAGAACATCGTCACGATGACCCGGGTCGCGCCGTAGGAGGCGAGCAGGCCCACGATGTACAGCGGAATGACCGCGATCATTCCGGCGAGCATCCGGGTGGTGACGAGGAACGGCATCGACGGGACGGCCATGACCTCCAGCGCGTCGATCTCGTCGGAGATCCGCATCGCGCCGAGCTGGGCGGTGAAACCGCAGCCGACCGTCGCCGACAGGGCGAGCGCCGACACCAGCGGCGCGATCTCGCGGGTGTTGAAGTAGGACGCGACGAACCCGGTGAACGCGGCCGTGCCGATCTGGTTCAGCGACTCGTAGCCCTGCAGGCCGACCTGGCTGCCGGTGAAGAACGTCATGAACCCGACGATCACCACCGAGCCGCCGATCACCGCGAGGCCGCCGGTGCCGAGGCTCACCTCGGCCAGCAGCCGCAGCACCTCCTTGCGGTACCGGCGCAGCACCCGGAACACCCACGCGAACGCGCGGGCGTAGAACGACATCTGGTGGCCGAAGTCGTCCAGCCGGTCGAGCGGCGCGCTCACCACCCGCCGGGCCGCCTTGCCCGTCTTGCCAGGGGCAGCCATCTACATCCCCTTCGACGGGACGAACTGGAAGTACAGCGTGGAGATCAGGAAGTTCTCCAGGAAGAGCAGCATGAACGTGATGACGACGGTCTGGTTGACCGCGTCGCCCACGCCCTTGGGCCCGCCCTTGGCGTTCAGGCCCTTGTACGCGGCGACCAGGCCCGCGGTGATGCCGAAGACGAACGCCTTGAACTCGGCCTGCAGCAGGTCGGGCAGCTGCGCGATGGCGTTGAAGGAGGCCAGGTAGGCGCCGGGGGTGCCGCCCTGCAGCATCACGTTGAAGAAGTAGCCGCCCAGCAGGCCGACCACCGAGACCAGCCCGTTGAGGAACAGCGCGACGAACGCGCAGGCGAGCATCCGCGGCACCACCAGGCGGTGCAGGGGGTTGATGCCCAGCACCTCCATGGCGTCGATCTCCTCACGGATCTTCCGGGAGCCGATGTCGGCGCACATCGCCGACCCGGCGGCGCCCGCGACCAGCAGCGAGGTGACCAGCGGGCTGGCCTCCCGGACGATCGCGACCACCGCGGTGGCGCCGGTGTAGGACTGCGCGCCGAGCTGCCGGATCAGCCCGCCGACCTGGAGGGACAGCACGCCGCCGAAGGGGATGGCGACCAGCATCGTGGGGACGACGGTGACGCTGACGATGAACCAGGCCTGCTGGATGAACTCGCGCCACTGGAACGGCCACTGGAACAACGCGCGGCCGGTGTCCAGGCACAGGGCGAAGAACCGTCCCGGTTCCTTGATCGCGACGTTGGCCGCGCCGTCCCCGATCTTGCGGAACGTCGCCGAAGAGCCCCCGCCCTTCCTTGCCCCTCGCTGGTCCGCGCCGATACCAGGAGTGGACATCAGTAGCCTGCACCCGCTCCCGGCCGGCCGGGCGGCGGGGTGCCGGGGAACCCTCCCCCGGGACCGCCGGGCGGCGGACCGGCGGGCGGCATGCCGCCGGGCGCCCCGTGCGCGCCGCCGGCGGGAGTGCCGACGGGCGTCATGGACGCCACGTACCGGGGCCACTCCTCCACCCAGTTGCGGCCGAGGTCGTCGACGAACGAGCCGGGCGGCGGCGTGACGCCGTGCGCCGCGCACCACGCGCCGGGCGCGTGCATGCCGGCGCGGATCAGCCCGTTGCTCGGCATCTGCTGCGGCGGGATCGGCGGCAGCTTGCCGGGGTCGTGGCCCATCTTCGCCTCGGCCTCCAGCTCGGACTCGTCCTTCTCCTCGGACATGCCGATCGGGCCGATCTTGCTGGCGTTGAGGAACTGCCGGACGACCGGCTCCTCGCTGGACAGCAGCATCTCCCGCGGCCCGAACATCGCCAGGTGCCGCTGGTAAAGCAGGCCGATGTTGTCCGGGAGGGTGCGGGCGGTGTTGATGTCGTGGGTGACGATCAGGAACGTCGCGCCGATCTGCGCGTTGAGGTCGATGAACACCTGGTTGAGGAACGCGGTGCGGACCGGGTCGAGGCCGGAGTCCGGCTCGTCCACCAGCAGGATCTCGGGGTCCAGGACGAGCGCGCGGGCCAGGCCGGCGCGCTTCTTCATGCCGCCGGAGATCTCGCCGGGAAGTTTGTGCTCGGCACCGAGAAGACCGACCAGGTCCATCTTCTCCATGACGATGCGCTTGATCTCGGACTCGGACTTCTTGGTGTGCTCGCGGAGCGGGAACGCGATGTTGTCGAACAGGTTCATGGAGCCGAACAGGGCGCCGTCCTGGAACAGGACGCCGAACAGCTTCCGGGTGTCGTACAGCTGCGACTCGGGCAGGTAGGGCAGGTCCCTGTCGCCGACCCAGATGTGCCCGCGGTCGGGCTTGAGCAGCCCCACGAGGGACTTCAGGAAGACCGACTTTCCGGTGCCGGACGGACCCAGGAGAACGGAGATCTCACCTGCGGGAATGGTCAGCGACACGTCCTGCCAGATCACCTGGCGGCCGAAGGACTTCGTCAGGCCCTCGACTCTGATCTCGACGCCCACTCGTCACCTTTCGTCCAGGCCGGGGGAATCCCGAACCAATGAGCGAGTAGCACTCAGGCTCTTTCTGTCGTCACACCGCGTTCTGTCTCCACGCCGCGTTCCGTCGTCACACCGCGTGTCCGCCGCATTGCTACCGTCCGGTAGCCGTGACGGGTGCCACTACCGTAGCGGCCCCCCGTCCAAATGGAAGGGGTTCCGACCCAGATCAGCGGCTAAATGCGACGTTGTAAGACAATCGTTACTTACGGCGTCTATGAGACTAGTGGTCCAAGAACCGGAGCCTCAAGACCGGGGGTGCCGGGGACGGCCGCGACCCTGCGGCCCGCCGCACTGCGGGGACGCGAGCGGCCGGGTGTGGCCACAGCGTCAGACGGGACGCTACGCCGCGCGCGGGAAGCCGCACAACCCGCCGGGGCACACGGTTTCCCGCAGGTGTTTGTCACCTCAGCACAGAAAACGGACCTTCCCGGCATCGTCGGTCTGCGTTCCGCGACAAGGCCATCCACCGGCCGCCTGCCGGGGCGCCGGCCCGGCCCGCGGGCGCCCGCGCGAACGCAAGGAGGCGGCCGCCCCATCGGGGTGACCGCCTCCTGGAGAGCGGTGGAGCCGCGCGGGCTCCGAGCTCTGGAGCGTCGTTACTTGACGGTGACCGAGGCGCCGGCCTTCTCCAGGGCCTCCTTGGCCTTGTCGGCCGTCTCCTTGTTGACCTTCTCCAGCAGCGGCTTCGGCGCGCCGTCGACCAGGTCCTTGGCCTCCTTGAGGCCGAGGCTCGTCAGGGCGCGCACCTCCTTGATGACCTGGATCTTCTTGTCGCCGGCACCCTCGAGGATGACGTCGAACTCGTCCTGCGCCGGGGCCTCCTCGCCACCGCCGACAGGGGCGCCCTGGCCCGGGGCCACGGCCGCGACGGGGGCGGCGGCCTTGACGTCGAAGACCTCTTCGAACTGCTTCACGAACTCGGAGAGCTCGAGAAGGGTCATCTCCTTGAAGGCGTCGAGCAGGTCGTCGGTGCTGAGCTTCGCCATGATGATTCCTCCGCTATGGCTTGTGATCTGGGGTGGTACGGGAACCGCGGGTTGCCTACTCGGCGGACGCCTCGGCGGCGGGTGCCTCGGCGGTCTCGCCCTCGGCCTCGCGCTTGGCGCGCAGCGCCTCGGCGAGCTGGGCGGCCTGCGTCGGCAGAGCGTTGAACAGCGCGGCGGCGTTGGCCATCGAGCCCTTCATCGCACCGGCCAGCTTCGCGAGGAGCACCTCGCGCGACTCGAGGTCCGCCAGCTTGGTGATCTGGGCCGCGTCCATCGACTGACCGTCGATGAAACCGCCCTTGATCACCAGCATCGGGTTCGCCTTGGCGAAGTCGCGCAGGCCCTTGGCGGCCTCGACGACGTCGCCGCGGACGAACGCGATGGCCGACGGGCCTTCGAGCAGCTCACGGAACTGCTCGTCGACACCGGCCTCGTTCGCGGCGCGCTTGGTCAGCGTGTTCTTCACCACGCGGAACCGCGCGGTCTCGCCGAGGTTGTCGCGCAGCTCCTTGACCTGCGCGACGGAAAGCCCGCGGTACTCGGTCAGCACGGCGCCGTTGGAGCTCTCGAACTCGTCCTTGAGCTCGGCGATCGCCGCGTCCTTGTGGGCCTTGGCCATAGCCCTCCTTCCGATTACCTGGGTGGTCCGATCCACGCCGCAGTCCGCGGACGAACTGGGGCGCCGATCCACCAAAAAACGCCCCGGCGCAGGCGCACGGGGCGTCCAGGCACGGCACGGAGGCCATGCGGGAAGCTCTCGTCTCACCTACGCAGGCCGCCCGAACTGAGTCGGGTCCTTCGGTCACCTCGCGGGAGGTGACGACCGGCGGTCTTCGGCATCGGACAGCATACGTGCCCTGACCAAGGACACCAAATCAGCGGACAGAGCGAGGGACCGCGCCCCGGGCGGGGCGCGGTCCCTCGGTCGTGCTCAGGCCCGGATCAGGCGCCGCCGGGCAGACCGCCGCTGCCGAGCCGGCTCATGATCTCGCCGAAGTCCGTGACCTCGCTCGCCGGCGGCTCGGTGACCTGGACCGGCTTGCCGTAGTCGCGGTACTTCATCGTCATGGTCATGTCGCCCGCGGTCGACTCCGTCGACTTCATCGTCATCTGGCGCGGCAGCTGCTGGCCGTCCACCCACAGGTCGAAGTGCATGGCCTGGAGGCCGGTCGTGCCGAGGCTCTTGCGGTAGGCCTCCTGCGTCTCCGGGGAGAGCTTGGCGACCGCGTCCTCCATCCGGTAGGTGCCGGTGTAGTGGGTCGTCTGGACGCCGTCGATGGTCTCCTTGCCGACCTCGCGCGCGTCCTTGGACGCCGTCAGCATCTTGGTGTTCTGCACCGGGTCCATCTGCCGGGACTGCTGGAGCAGCTCGTCGATGTTCATCCCGGACTTGGCGCCCAGCTCGTCCAGCGAGATCTTGATCCAGGGCTTGGTCCCGCCGCCGAGCTGGGACAGCATCGGCATCTTCATGTACATGTTCCGGCCGACGAGCCGCTGCTCCATGCCGGACATCGGCTTGCCCGCGACCGTCATCTGCCCGAAGTTCATGCTGTAGGCCAGGTCGGGCTTCGTGCGGTACTGCATCGTGCCGTTCATCGTCACGTCACCCGTCGACGAGCCGGTCGACTTCATCGTCAGGTCGGCCTGGAACGAGTCGATCTGGCCGGTCTTCTCGGCGGCCTTGCCGAGGACCTGCGCGGCGGACAGCCGGAGCCCCTTGCCGGCGTCGTCCACCGTCTTCCCGGCCTCGCCGAGGCAGCCGGTCAGCGAGAGGGCGAGGCCGGTGGCCAGCGCCGTGCCTGCCGCGAAACGACGGATCATCAGGGGGGTCTCCTTGCTCTCCTTGGCACCCGAGGGGTAGGGCCGAACGGTACATCAGACGCAAAAGACCCCGCTGCGGTTCACCGTTCTCAGTTGCCGCCGAGGACGCCCGGGAGGGACAGCTGCCCCACCTGATCGGACGGAGGCGTGTTCACCCTGAACGACTTGCCGTAGTCGCTGTAGAGGACGGTCACCGACCCGTTCTCGCCCTTCGCGCCGGTCGCCTTGGAGACGAGCTTGCGCGGCAGGTTGTCGCCGTCCGTCCACAGATCGAAGTTGATCTTGCCGTTGGCGCGGTCCTTCGGCAGCCACTGCTGGACCTTCGCGCGGGCCTGCGCGTCGAGCCGGTTCAGCGCGTCCTCGACGGTGACCGTCCCGGCGTAGTGCGTCGTCTTGACGCCGTCGACCGTCTCGGTGCCGACCCTGCGGGCGTCCTTGGAGCCGGTGAACATCTTCGTCTGCTCGGCCGGGTCCACCTTCTGCACCTGGTCGACCAGGCCCCGGACGTCGAAGCCGGTCCGCTGCGCCATCTGGTTCACGTCGATCTTCACCCACGGCTTGCCGCCGCTGACGAACTGCGCGAGCTGCGGGACCTTCGCGTACAGGGCGTTGCCGGTGAAGACGGCCTGGCCCTTGGCGCCCGGCACGCTCTGCCCGTTCTGGCTGAAGTCATCCAGCTTCGCGCTGAACTCCAGCGACGGACGCAGCCGGAACTGCCCGTTGGCGTGGACCTTCCCGCCGCCGTCACCGGTGCCCGTCACCGTCAGATCGGCCTTGAACGTGTCGGCCTTGCCGGTCTTCTCGGACGCCTTCAGCAGCGCCTGGTTCGCGCTGAGCTTCATGTTGCCGGTGTTCTCCGTCCCGTCCCCGTTGCATCCGGACAGGAGGAGCGCGGCGCCCACTGCGGTGCCGCCGGCCGCCACCACGAGTCGTCGGTTCATACGGGTTGAGCCTCCCTTGTCGCCCTGCTGGTGTTCCCAGTCTCTTCGGGCGTTAACGGAAGGGCATCCCCCGGTGGTACGAATGGGCCCCCGCCCGGTACGACCAACGGCGTAGCCGTTCCCCTGACCCGACGTCAGGGTGGTCCGGCGTTCCGAAGCCGCTTCAGCGGTAGGCGCCGAAGGTCATCGACCCGGCCAGCCCGGCGCCGGGCGCCTGCCCGCTGAGGCTGATCGAGGTCGGCCGGGCCTCGCTGTCGGCCAGCAGGTCGAGCCCGCATCCGGTGTCGTCCGGCACCCACTTGCGGAACGCCGCCACCGCGTCCTGCGGCAGCAGCGCGTACACGCCGCCCATGAGCGTCTGCGCGGTGAAGCGCGTCAGCCCGGCGGCGTCCGGCTCGCTCGCCGTCATGCCGGGGAGCGTCCCGATCATGAAGGTGAACTGCCGGGGGTCGGAGCCGCTCTGCAGGCTGCCCAGCTGCGCCGGGGTCAGCGTGGACCGCGTCCACTTCTGCCCGTCGTAGCCCTTGAGCGTGCTCCCCTGGACGATCACCTTCTGGGTGACCTTGGACAGCTCGCCGCCCTTCATCGTCTGCGTGACGCCGGTGGCGCTCATCGCGAACTTCGGCCACAGCGTGAACGTGGCCGTCTCGGTGGCGCGCTGGTAGTCGCCGTCCGACCCGACCGTCACCTTCAGGTCCGTCCTGCGGGTGAAGGAGTGCAGGCTGGGACCGGGCTGGGGCGGCGCCGTCGGCAGGTTGTGCGCGGCGCCCCCGCCTCCGGGCGTGCGCGTGCCGGGACGCGCGCTCGCGCCCGGGGCGGCTCCCGGCGCGCCGGGCGTGCCCGGGGAGACCGTGGCGGACGCGGCGCCGTTGGGGTTGGCGGGGTCACGCTGGGCCATCGCCGCGGAGGGGGGCAGCACCCCCGCGTCCTTCGGCGAGTCGCCCCCGATCTTCACCACCATCAGGATCGCCGTGGGCACGACGGCCACCGCGGTCACGGCGGAGATGGCGATGGCCCGATCGGTACGACGCTTCACGCGGGCAATTCAACACCAGGTTCCTCGCCGGTAACAAAACAATCGGATACCAAATTGTCCGGTTCCGGACTGCGAGACGCGTATCCACCGATTCAGGGGATTTCGGGGCAGTCTGTCAGCTCGGTGCGGTCGGGCGATTCGGCGCGGTCCGAGAGCTCGGCGCTGCCCGAGAGCTCGGCGCTGCCCGAGAGCTCGGCGCGGCCCGAGAGCTCGGCGCGGCCCGAGAGCTCGGCGCGGAGGGCGGCCTTGCGGACCTTGCCGGTCCCGGTGCGCGGGAGGGCCGTCACGAACTCGACGCGCCGCGGCGTCTTGAAACCGGCGAGCCGCGCTCGGCAGGCCGCCGTCAGGTCCTCCACTCGCGGCGGCACGCCGTCCGGCACGACCACCGCGCACACCGACTGGCCCCAGCGCGGATCGGGCAGCCCCACCACCGCGACCTCGCCCACCCCCGGGACCGTGCGCAGGACGTCCTCGACCTCGCGCGACGAGACGTTCTCCCCGCCCGTGATGATCACGTCCTTGATCCGGTCGGCGAGGTACAGGTAGCCGTCCCCGTCGACGCGGCCCGCGTCGCCGGTCCGGAACCAGCCGCCCGCGAACGCCTCGGCGGTCGCCTCGGGATCGTCCCAGTACCCGTCCGCCACCTGCGCTCCCCGGACGACCACCTCGCCCAGCGCGCCGGGCGGCACCGGTGACCCGTCGTCGCCGATCACCGCGACCTCCGCGCCGTCGCCCGGCCGGCCCGCCGACGCCGCCAGCTCCGGCCTGCCCGCCACCGCCGCACGGTGGTCCGCCGGGGACAGGAACGTCGCGTTGCCCGACAGCTCGGTCATGCCGTACCCCTGGTTCAGGTCGCAGCCGAGCACCCCGTCCGCACGACGCAGCAGCGGCACCGGCATCGGCGCCGACCCGTACGCGATCACCCGGACGGTGGCCCGCAGCGCCTCCAGCCCCGCCGGGTCCCCGTCCAGATGGGCGAGCAGGTCCTCCAGCATCGTCGGAGCGAGCGACAGGTTCGTGACGCCGTGCCGGCGCGCCGCGTCCACCAGGGCGGCCGGACCGAACCGGCGCAGCACGACGGCGTGACGCCGGAAAAGGTGATGCAGGACGACCTGGTAGCCCGCCACATGGCACAAGGGGAACGGCGTGCAGAACACGTCGTCCGGCAACACGGGACGGCCCGACGCCGTGACCGCCATCCCCGCCAGCAGGCTCCTGTGGGTGAGCCGCACGCCCTTCGGCCTGCCGGTCGTGCCGCTGGTGAACATCAGCCAGGCGACCTCGGCCGGATCGCGGTCATCCTCCTGGGAAGGGGCCGGGCCGTCCCACGGCAGGTCGGCGACGTCCACGAGCGGCGGACGCCCTGCGGGAAGTCCCCCCTCGCGGGCCAGCCTCTCCAGCAGCTCCGGCTCACCGATGACGAGCTCGGCGCCGCAGCGGACGACCTGGTCGGCCCATTCGCGCGGATGCAGCCTCTGGTTGAGCGGCACGAGGATCCTGCCTTCGCGCGGAACCCCGTAGTAGGCCGCCACGTACTCCAGCCGGTTGTGCGCGAGCAGCGCCACCCGCGCCCCGGGCGAGCACCGCGCGGACAGGTGCCCGCTCAGCGCGTCCGTCCGGGCGCGCAGCTCGCGGAACGTCCACGTCGTGCCGTCGACCGACAGGGCAGGAGCCTCGGGGGCGTCCTCCGCGGCCGCGCCGAGCACGTCGTACAGCCGGTGGACGTCCCGGCGCCGCGTCCCGCCCATCACATCCCCTTCGCCGACGATTCGGGCGCCGAATCTAGCGGCGGACCGGTCGGCGAGGACGGCCGTGTCCCGCTGACCGCGACCCGGGAAGGCGGCCGACCGTCCACAGCCTGTGGAAAAGCGAGCAGGGCGCCCCCATGGCGGGGACGCCCTGCTCGACGGCGTTCGACGCCGGGCTCGATCAGGCCTCTTCGAGCTCGGCCGTCAGGTTGCGGACCGCGTTCGGGTCCACCGGGATGCTCGGGCCCATCGACGTGGTCAGCGCCGCCTTCTTGACATACCGGCCCTTCGCGGCGGACGGCTTGAGACGCTGGATCTCGTCGACCGCGGCGGCGTAGTTCTCCACCAGCTGGCGCTCGTCGAAGGACGCCTTGCCGATGATGAAGTGCAGGTTCGCGTGCCGGTCGACACGGAACTCGATCTTGCCGCCCTTGATGTCGGAGACGGCCTTGGACACGTCCATCGTGACCGTGCCGGTCTTCGGGTTCGGCATCAGGCCGCGCGGACCGAGCACCCGGCCGAGCCGGCCGACCTTGCCCATCTGGTCCGGGGTCGCGACCACGGCGTCGAAGTCCAGGAAGCCGCCCTGGATCCGCTCGATCAGGTCGTCCGAGCCGACCAGGTCGGCGCCCGCCGCCTCGGCCTCCTGCGCCTTGGCGCCGACGGCGAAGACGAGCACGCGGGCCGTCTTGCCGGTGCCGTGCGGCAGGTTGACCGTGCCGCGGACCATCTGGTCGGCCTTGCGCGGGTCGACGCCCAGCCGCATGGCGACCTCGACGGTCGCGTCGAACTTGGTGACCGCGGTCTCCTTGGCCAGCTTCACGGCCTCGACCGGGCTGTACAGCCGCTCCCGGTCGATCTTCTCCGCCGCGGCGCGGTAGCCCTTGCTGCGCTTCATGTGCGTTCCTCCAGACGGAACTCGTGGTAGGGGCCAGCGCCGGCCCTCCCACTGGGACGTCTTACTTGACCTCGATGCCCATCGACCGCGCGGTGCCGGCGACGATCTTCTCGGCGGCGTCCAGGTCCTTGGCGTTGAGGTCGGGCATCTTGGTCGTGGCGATCTCACGGATCTGGTCGCGGGTGACCGAGCCGACCTTGGTCTTGTGCGGCTCGCCGCTGCCCTTCTCCACGCCCGCGGCCTTCAGGATGAGCTGCGCGGCCGGCGGGGTCTTGGTGACGAAGCTGAACGACCGGTCCTCGTAGATGGTGATCTCTACGGGGATGACGTTGCCGCGCTGGGACTCCGTGGCAGCGTTGTACTGCTTGCAGAAGTCCATGATGTTGACGCCGTGCGGACCGAGCGCGGTACCGACGGGCGGCGCCGGCGTGGCCTGCCCGGCCTGCAACTGGACCTTCACCAAAGCGGCGATTTTTTTCTTCTTGGGAGGCATGCCTCTCCCTCGTGTTCCGTTTCTCTGTGGTCCCGACTCCCGGAGACCGGGCAACACGGCGGGCGGAACTAGACCGCCGCGTTGGGACCTTGACCGACCCCGTGTCCCCGCGTGCGCGGGGAGCAGAGCTGCACCTTGACGAGCGCAGCGATCTTCTTGGGGCCATCCCCGCGCGAGCGGGGCCGATGGGCGCCGGTCTCCGATCATCGGAGGCCGGGCACCCGAACCCGCCCCCGCCTCGGCGGGGACGGCCCGTCCAGGATACGGCCTGGCCTGAGCGGCCCGGACGCGTCCCGAGGACGGGGTGAGACCTCGGAGACCTGTCAGATCTTGGAGACCTGGTTGAAGGAGAGCTCGACCGGCGTCTCGCGACCGAAGATGGAGACCAGCACCTTGAGCTTCTGCTGCTCGGCGTTGATCTCGTTGACGGTGGCGGGGAGGGTGGCGAACGGGCCGTCCATGACGGTGACCGACTCGCCGACCTCGTAGTCGACGGTGGCGGGGGCCTTGGCCTGCTCCTTGGCGGCCTTGGCGACGCCCTCCTCCGGCTCGGGGGCCAGCAGGTTGGCGACCTCGTCCAGGCTGAGCGGGGACGGCTTGTTCAGCAGGCCGACGAACCCGGTGACGCCCGGGGTGTTGCGGACCGCGGCCCACGACTCGTCGGTGAGCTCCATGCGGACGAGGATGTAGCCCGGCAGGACCTTCTCGTTGACCTTCTGGCGCTTGCCGCCCTTGATCTCGGTCACCTCGTGCTGCGGGACCTCGATCTGGAAGATGTAGTCCTCCATGTTGAGGGTCTGCGTGCGGGTCTCGATGTTGGTCTTGACCCGGTTCTCGTAGCCCGCGTAGGAGTGCACGACGTACCAGTCGCCCGGCTGGAGGCGCAGCTGCATCTTGAAGTCGGCGTACGGGTCGGCCGGCGGCTCGGCGGCGGCCTCCTCCTCGTCCGCCTCCTCCTCGGCGGCGCCCTCGCCCTCGACGGACGCGGCGAGCTCGGCGGCGCCCTCGGCCGCGTCCGGCGCGGGGCCCTCGCCTTCGAGCTTCGTGTCCGCGGGCTCGGCGTCGCCGGCGGAGACGACCGCCTCGGCCGTCTCGTCGGCGGGCTCAGCCGCCTGGTCGGCCGCAGCAGCCGCAGCGGACTGGGCCTCTTCAACGGCCTCGTCGTAGGGCTGTGAGGGCTCGGACACGGTCAACTCTTCTCTCGGTCTGCGGTGATGGACTTGCGAAGGTACGGCGGGGCCCGTCGCCCGGCCCGGGCCGGGCGGCGTCAGCCGAAGAGCTCGTAGATGCCCTTCTGCAACCCGTAGTCGATGCCGGAGACGAGCGCGACCATGACCAGCACGAACACCAGCGAGACGGTCGTGTAGGTGATCAACTCCCGCCGCGTCGGCCAGATGACCTTGCGCAGCTCGGCGATGATCTGGCGCACGAACAGCGCGGGCGAGGTCCGCTTGGAAGGGGCCTTCTTCTTGCCCTTGCCCTCGTCCTTGGCCTCGGGCTCGTCGCGAGTCTCAGTCGCCATTTGCCGCCGTTCACCTCATAGGTCGTGATTCAACCACCCTGTGGTTGCCGCGCGGTCCCGTGCCGCGGAGTGCCACGGCGACGCCATGGCGCGGCCGGCACGGGTGCGCGCACCGCACCTCGCAGGGCAGGAGGGACTCGAACCCCCAACCGCCGGTTTTGGAGACCGGAGCTCTACCAATTGAGCCACTGCCCTTCGCTTCTCCGGCTAAGGAGAAACCCGACCACAGGATCGGGTGGGTGCCGGGTCCCAGCTTACGGCCTGATCGGTGCCCGCGTGCGGACAGGCGCGTATACCGGCGACACGTCACTTGGAGGAGGAGTCTACGTGCCCAAGGGGCCCGCGTCGAACCGGATATCGGGGGGTCTCGGGAAGGCCACGGGGGGGACCCGTCCCACCGGCCCGGATATATGGCTGCGGGTCCCGGTGCGACGTCTGTAACGATAGGGGTATGAGCATCGATCGTCCTCGCATCTCCAAGCGCATCGCCGCGATATCCGAGTCCGCAACGCTGGCCGTCGACGCCAAGGCCAAGGCGCTGAAGGCGGCGGGCCGCCCGGTCATCGGGTTCGGCGCGGGCGAGCCCGACTTCCCGACGCCCGACTACATCGTCGAGGCCGCTGTGACCGCGTGCCGGGTGCCGCGCTTCCACAAGTACACGCCCGCGGGCGGGCTGCCCGAGCTGCGCGCCGCGATCGCCGAGAAGACCGAGCGCGACTCCGGCTACCGGGTCGAGGCCTCGCAGGTGCTCGTGACCAACGGCGGCAAGCAGGCGGTGTACGAGGCGTTCGCGGCGCTGCTCGACCCGGGCGACGAGGTGATCGTCCCGACGCCGTACTGGACGACCTACCCCGAGTCGATCAAGCTGGCGGGCGGGGTGCCCGTGGACGTCGTCGCCGACGAGACCACCGGCTACAAGGTCAGCGTCGAGCAGCTGGAGTCGGCCCGCACCGACCGGACGAAGGTGCTGCTGTTCGTCTCGCCGTCCAACCCGACGGGGGCGGTCTACAGCCGCGACGAGATCGAGGCGATCGGGCGCTGGGCCGACGGGCACGGCCTGTGGGTCGTCACCGACGAGATCTACGAGCACCTGGTGTACGGCGACGCCGAGTTCCACTCGATGCCCGTGGTGGTGCCGGAGCTGGCCGACCGGACGCTCGTCCTGAACGGGGTGGCCAAGACCTACGCGATGACCGGCTGGCGGGTCGGCTGGCTGATCGGCCCGGCGGACGTGGTGAAGGCCGCCCAGAACCTGCAGTCGCACGCGACGTCCAACGTGGCGAACGTCTCCCAGGCCGCCGCGCTCGCCGCCGTGACCGGCGACCTGTCGGCCGTCGCGGAGATGCGCAGGGCGTTCGACCGGCGCCGGCAGACGATGGTGCGGATGCTGAACGAGATCCCGGGCATGGTGTGCCCCGAGCCGGAGGGCGCGTTCTACGCCTACCCGTCGGTCAAGGCGCTGCTCGGCAAGCAGTTGCGCGGCAGGCGCCCCGAGACGTCGGTGGAGCTGGCGTCGCTGATCCTTGAGGAGGCCGAGGTCGCGCTGGTGCCCGGCGAGGCGTTCGGCACGCCGGGCTACTTCCGGCTCTCCTACGCGCTGGGCGACGACGACCTGGTCGAGGGCGTGTCGCGCGTCGCGAAGCTGCTGTCCGAGGCGAGCTGACCTCCGCGAGCACGCCGCGCGCGCGAACCCGCGCACACGAAACCGGCCCCGGGTGCACAATTCCCGGGGCCGGTTTCGCATGGGACGGGTTCCGCCGGTTCCCGTCCCGGGAAGTCCGGCGGGACGCCCCGCGAGCGGCCCCTCTCCGCCGTGGGACGCCCCGCCGGAACGGGGTTCAGGGGCGCACGCCCTCGGCGATGCGCATGAGCCGGTCCTTGGCCGCACCGGAGGCGGTCACGGTGACGCCGACTCCGCGCCGCGCCAGCCAGGAGATCTGCCGCGAGGAGTCGGGGCGGTCGCCGGTCAGCGCGGGCATGCCGTGCACGGACGTGCGGCCGGGGATTCCGGGCACGCGCATCAGGTCCTGCGGGCCGGTCAGCCCGCCGCCCTTCACGAGCGCGACCTCCACCCAGCCGCCGTCGCCGCGCCACGCGCAGGTCGTGGTCCTGCGGTCGGCGTCGCCGGTGACCTCGCAGGGGCCGACGGCGGCCAGTCCCTCCGGCAGATACGTGATCCATTCCGGCAGCGCGCCCGCGACGCCGCCCGGGCCCGGCCTGACCGGGGTGCGCCCGTCGCCGGACGAGCCGCGCGCCTCCGGCTTGCGGGAGGCTCCCGCCTCGGTCCTCCCCTTGGGGGACGGGGACCCGGGGAGGCCCGAGGCGGGAGGTCGCTCCGGCAGCCGGAGAGGCGAGACGGTGTTGCTGGGACGGGTCGTCTCGGTGTCTCCGGCCGGTGTGGCCCGGAACGACTGATAGGTGGGCACGAGGGCCAGGGCCGCGACCGACGCGGCCGCGACGCCGGCGGCCGCGTGGAGCCGGGCCTTGCGGCGGCGGTGGCGGCGCTTGACGTCGGTGACGAGCGACTGTGACGCGGTCGCCCCGGCCACCTGCTCGGCCATGGCCTTCCGCAGTTCACTCTCCAGATCCATCGCTCATCTCCCCAGTGGGGCCAGGTTCCTGTCGAGGCGTTCCCGGAGCCTGGCGAGCCCCCGGGACGCCTGGCTCTTCACCGTTCCGACCGAGCAGCCGAGAGCCTGGGCCGTCTCCGCCTCCGAAAGGTCCTCCCAGAAGCGCAGGACCAGGACCGCGCGCTGCCGCGGGCCGAGCTTGCGCAGCTCGTCCATGAGGGTCCCCCTCAGCTCGACGGAATGGTTCGGCGAGTCGGCCGGCGTCTCCGGGAGCCTCGCCATCTGGATCTCCCGGAGCACCTTCCACCGCCGGGACCGGCTGATCACCAGGTTGACCAGGATCCGGCGGACGTAGGGCTCGGGATCGCTGCCCGCCTCCAGCCGCCCCCAGTGGCGGTAGGCCTTCTCGAGCGCGGTCTGCAGGATGTCCTCGGCGTCCTGCCGGGCCCCGCACATCAGTGCCGCGGTGCGCAGCAGGGCATCGCCGCGTGCCGCCACGAACTCCACGAACGACTCGTCGTCTCGACGCCCCACAGTGCTCCGTCCCGGCTAGAGCGGTTCCGGCAGTTTGTCTCGTCGGGGACGGGCGGCCTCCGCGCCAAGGCCGCCCGCCCACGCCTGTGTTGTGTTACTGGTGTTACTGGTTTCGCCCTGGTCCGTTACCGGGTGTCAGCCCGCGTTGCGCAGGGCGGCGGCCACGTCCTTCGTCCCACCGGCCAGGACGGGGCTGCCGTTGACGAACAGCGAGGTCCCGTTCGGGTCGAACAGCAGCACGCCGCTGCCGTTCGGGCTCTGCCAGGCGGCCACGCCGGCGATGGTCAGCGGGGTGCCGCCCTGCGGCAGGCCGAGCGCCTGGCGCAGCTGCTCCTGCGTCATGCCGGCGCGCGTCTTGATCGTCTCGACGGTGAGCCACTGGCCGGCCTTGCCGGTCCACTTCTGCGTGACGGCGCAGATCTGCGCCTTGCGCAGGTCGGCGGAGCCGGGGACGGCCGACACGTAGCGCAGGCCCTTGGCGGTCATGACGGTCTTCTCGACGGGGCCGCCGACCTTCACGGCGGGCTTCAGCGTGCTGCAGTCGAGCTTGGGCAGCGCCGGCAGCGCGGGCTTGGCGGGCGCGCCGGGCACCTGCGCGTTCGGCTTGGCCGCCGGGGCGCCGCCGGGCAGGTCGCCGGTGGACGGCGCGCAGGTGGGCAGGTTCGCCGGGACGCCGGGCTTGGCGGGGACGGTCTTGCCGTCGGGGAGCTTCGCGCCGGGGAGCTCGGTGTTCGGGATGCCGACCTCCGGCAGGTCCTTGCCGGGGACGCCGGTCTTCGGCAGCTGCCCCTCCGGCAGGTGCGGGGTGGCCGGGTTCTGCTTGAGGTGCTGCTCGACCTGCTTCTTCACCCCGTCGGCCGGGACCTTGGGCAGTCCGGGCTTGGCCGGGAGGTTCGCCGGCAGGCACGTCGGGGCGGTCTTGGGCGCGGCGTCCTGAAGCCTGCGCTCCACGGCGGGGGCCTTGGCGCTGCTCGACTGGAGGCCGGCCTCGTGGTGGGAGCCGGTCATGGCCCACGTCGCGCCGCCGCCCACGGCCACGGTCCCGACGGCGGACGCTGCGATCAAGGCGGCCTTCAGCGTGATCATCGTGAATCCCTTCAGAGGCAAGGTGGTGCTTCGGGGGTGCCTGTCTCTCTCTGGCGCCCCTCGTATACGCACGGTGCCGGTGGGGGGTTGCACGGGATTCCAAAGTTTTTTCGGGGATGCCCATGGGGCGCGATGGCCGCCGGGTGTCATGCGAGGTAGTCCGGTGTAGTGATCCTGCGGGGGCGGGCGTTCGAGGAGAACGATGATCCGGCAACATTGGGTCATGGAGGCCCGTACCGTTTCAGCCCGTCCGGCCGAGCACCGTCCCATGCCGGACCCCCGGGAGCCCGCGCCCGCGCGCGGTCCCGCCCGCCCGGACGTGGCCCTGCTCCCCAAGGCGCACCTGCACCTTCACTTCACCGGGTCGATGCGGCACTCCACGCTCGTGGAGCTCGCCGGCCTGCACGGCGTCCACCTGCCCGACGCCCTCGTCGAGGACTGGCCGCCCCGGCTGCACGCGACCGACGAGCGCGGCTGGTTCCGGTTCCAGCGCCTGTACGACATCGCCCGCTCCGTCCTGCAGACGCCGGACGACCTGCGCCGGCTGCTGCGCGAGACGGCCGAGGACGAGGCCGCCGAGGGGTCGGGCTGGCTGGAGATCCAGGTCGACCCGAGCGGGTACGCGGGGCGCTTCGGCGGCCTGACCCCGACCGTGGAGCTGGTGCTGGACGCCGCGCGCCAGGCGTCGGAGGCGACCGGCGTCGGCGTCGGCGTGGTGATCGCGGCGAACCGGACGCGGCATCCGCTGGACGCCAAGACCCTCGCGCGCCTCGCCGTGCGCTACACCGGCAGGGGCGTCGTCGGGTTCGGCCTGTCCAACGACGAGCGGCGGGGCCGCGCCTACGACTTCGAGGGCGCGTTCAGGATCGCCAAACGCGGCGGGCTGCTGTCGGACCCGCACGGCGGCGAGCTGCTCGGCCCGGCGAGCGTCCGCGAGTGCCTGGAGACGCTGGAGGCCGACCGGATCGGGCACGGGGTCCGCGCCGTCGAGGACCCGCGGCTCCTGGAGCGCATCGTGGACCGCGGGGTCACGCTGGAGGTCTGCCCGGCGTCGAACGTGGGTCTCGGCGTGGCGGCGACGGCGTCGGACGTCCCGCTGCGGCGGCTGTTCGAGGCGGGCGCGTCGATCGCGCTCGGCGCCGACGACCCGCTGCTGTTCGGATCGCGGCTGGCGCGCCAGTACGAGCTGGCCCGCACCGAGCACGCGTTCACCGACGCCGAGCTGGCGGAGCTGGCCCGGCAGTCGATCCGGGCCTCGGCGGCCCCGGACGACGTGCGGCGGCGGCTGCTGGCGGGCGTCGACGCCTGGCTCGGCGACGGGCCGCGCTGACGACCGCGCCGACGACCGCGGCGGGCTGCGGCGATCATGTGGACGGGCGCCACAGGCCCCGGCGTTCGAGGTGGCCTGCCAGCAGCTCCCCGGCCCGGACGATGTGGGCGTGCATCTCCTCGCCGGCCGCGCGGGCGTCGCCGTCCCGGAGCGCCGCCAGGATCCGCCCGTGGTCGCGGACGGCGACGTCCGGCCAGCCGGCGAGGCGCCCGTACAGGCCGCGCGGCACGTACCGGGCGGCCGTGCCGAGCGACCAGGCGAGTTTCGGCGAGTCGGCGGCCAGGTTGATCTCGCGGTGGAAGCGGTGGTTGCGCTCCTCCATGAGGTCGGGGCGGCGCGCGGCCTTGTCGCGGGCCAGGGCGCGCTGGAGGCCGTCCAGGCGTTCCAGGGCGGCGGGGCCGATCCGGGGCGCGGCGCGCACGGTCAGCTCGGCGGCGATGTTCGCCTGCACCCAGAACAGGTCCTGGACGTCCCGCTCCGACAGCGGCGCGACGACGAACCCGCGCCGCGGCTCCAGGACGACGAAGCCCTCGCTGCGCAGCGACTTCAGCGCCTCCCTGACGGGCGTGACGCTGATGCCGAACTCCAGGGCCAGCCGTTCCAGCCGCAGGTGGTCGCCGGGGCGGATGCGTCCGTCCATGATCAGTTCGCGGATGCGGGCGGCGGCCTCGTCGCTCAGCTGGAGCCGCGTGCCGAGCGCCTGCCGCGGCGGGGGGAGGGAGGCGGGTAGGGCCACGGTGGTAACTCCCGTCCGGGCCCTTCCGCGGTGGAGCCTCGCGGTTGCTCAAGGGCCCTGGAGGGAGTGTTCCCGCCGGGTCACGCGGTGATGCCCTCGATCAGCAGCAGGACGCCGAAAACGGCGAACCCCGCCGCTGCGCCGTACTTGATGACGCGCTCGGGCAGCCTGCGGCCGAGGATCTGGCCGACGACGATGGCGAGCGCGTCGGCGGCGACCATCCCGACGGTCGATCCGAGCCAGACGCCGGTCAGCCCGGCGAGCCCGCCGTGGTCGGCGGCGAGCGTGACGGTGGCGAGCATCGTCTTGTCGCCGAGCTCGGCGAGGAAGAACGCCCCGCCGACGGCGAGGATCGCCGACCCGGTGGCCAGGCGCGCCTTGTCGCGCTCGGCGTCGTCCAGCTCGTCGCCGCGCAGCGTCCACAGCGCGAAGCCGAGGAACGCGATGCCGGCGATGATCGAGATCGGGCCGGTGGGGAGCGCGGCGCCGAGGGCCGCGCCGAGGGCGACGCTGGCCAGGTGGACGATCGCGGTCGCGGCCGTGATGCCGATCAGCACCGGGAGGGCGCGGAAGCGGGTGGCGAACGTCATGGCCATGAGCTGGCTCTTGTCGCCCAGCTCGGCCACGAAGATCACGGCCAGACTGATGAGGAAGGCGGTCACCTGGTCCCTTTCGCTCGTGCTCGCCGGGCGAAGGGCGGGGGCTCGCGCGCACGACCTCGGCCCGGCATGACTGCCAGGCCGAAGGTCTCGTCCGCCGCGATGTGGACCGGGCCCGCGTGACCGGGCGCCGTCGGCGGCGCCAGCATGTCGACCACGCGATTGGGACTACTCCCCCTCGACACCGTCCACCCTACCAAGGAGCCTCGGGCGGGCCCTAGGTCAGAGGGTCGCGCCCACCATGACGGGCTCGTTCACCAGCTCGACGCCGAACGCGTCCCGGACGCCGTCGCGGACCTCGCGGGCCAGCGCGAGCAGGTCGGCGGTGGTGGCGCCGCCCGGGTTG
The DNA here is from genome assembly GCF_040674655.1 of Actinomadura sp. NPDC049753. Lineage (NCBI taxonomy): Bacteria > Bacillati > Actinomycetota > Actinomycetes > Streptosporangiales > Thermomonosporaceae > Actinomadura > Actinomadura sp. NPDC049753. The sequence goes on from NZ_JBFARL010000091.1 coordinate 29,783, forward strand.
GTGAGGGCGAGGGTGTGCTTGGTGGAGATGCGGGCCGGGCCGCGCGCGTGGCCCTTGGTGAACCCGGCGCGGTCGATGAGCCAGGCCGCGGACGTCTTCACCCGGCCGTCGGCCTCCGGGTATCGCGGGAACGTCGCGTCCGGGCCGAGGCGCTCGGCGACGCGGCGTTCGAGCTCGGCGAGCCGGTCCGGGTCGAGGATCGGGTTGGTGAAGAAGGATCCGGCGCTGCGGGTGTCGGGGTCGCTCGCGTCCAGGACCATGCCCTTGCCGCGCCGCAGTTCGAGGACGGCGTCGCGGGCCTCCTTCAGCGTGACCCGGTCCCCCGGCCGGACGCCCAGCCTGCGCGCCAGCTCGGCGTAGGCGATGGGCTGCGACTCCTCGGACTCCTCCAGGGCGTACGTGACGTCCAGGACGACGTACCGGTCGTTGCCCTTGAAGGCGCTGTGCCGGTAGGTGAACCGGCAGGCGTCGCGGTCGAGGGCGACGCAGTCGCGGGCCTCCCGGTCATAGGCGCGGACCTCCACGATCGTCTCGCTGACGTCCTGCCCGTAGGCGCCGACGTTCTGGATCGGCGTCGCGCCGACGCGGCCGGGGATCCCGGACAGGCACTCGACCCCGGCGAGGCCGTCGGCGACGCAGCGGGCGACGAACGGGTCCCAGTCCTCGCCGGCCTGGACGCGCAGGAGCACCCTGCCGCCCTCGGCGGCGACGCGTTCGGTGCCGCGGGTCCCGACGCGCACGACGGTGCCGGGGAACCCGTCGTCGGACACCACGAGGTTGCTGCCGCCGCCGAGCACGAGGACCGGTTCGCCCTCGTCGTCGGCCTTGCGGACGGCCGCGACCAGCTCCGCCTCGGTCGTCGCCTCGACGAAGCGCCGCGCGGGACCGCCCAGCCGCAGCGTGGTGTATCCGGCCAGGTTCACGTCTTCGGCGAACACCGCCACGTCGTCTCCCCCTCCTGCCGTGCCCCGCGCCGCCGGGCCGGCCCGCCCTCGTCCCCTCGACGTGCGCTGCGTCAAGGGTGATCTTGGTGCCGGCCAAGGCCTTGCTGACGGGGCAGCC
>NZ_JBFARL010000092.1:0-30726 GCF_040674655.1 Actinomadura sp. NPDC049753
GCCGCTCGCGGTCATCTGCCCCTCCCAGTAGTAGGAGGCTTCGCAGGAACCCGACTCCACGACCTTGTCCCGCTTCTTCTTGCGCTTCGCCAGCTTCGCGACCTGGGCGTCCGCCTTCGACGACTTCTTCCTGCCCTTCTTGGGCGTCTTCGAAGGCGACGGCTCCGGAGTGCGGGGCCGGCCTCGGTCGGCCCGGGTCGGCTCGCCGTGCGGACGGTCCGCCAGCGGGTCGGCGGCCTGCGGCGCGGTCTGCGCCGCCTGTGCCGAGTCGGCGGAGCCGTCGCGCCCGGCCAGGGCGAACGCGCCCACGGCCAGGACGGCGACGGCGGCGCCGGAGACGATCAGGATGGTGCGTAGGCGCGCTCGAAGACGACGCCTGATAGGGCTACCCACAGAGGAGTCCTTTGTTAGGGGACAGGACCCCGGACGCCAGGCGGATGTGACCGCCGTTCTCTCGCGGCGTGGCCAGGCGACGTCAGCCGTCCCCCAGATCCCCCGCCGCCCGCGGGCTCCTCAGCCCGCCTCGCGCCGCTCTCTCAGGCGCGCCCGCTCGATCGCGGATCGACGTCCGGCAGGTGCGGCTGGAAAGGCATCTTCACTTATCGAAATAGCTGAAGCGCCGCACAAGTCCTTGACCGTACGTTGTGTCCTCCACAGATCAAGACGTAGAGCCGTTGTTTGTGGGATTTGTCACCTCAGCTTTTGCACGCCGAAGCTGATCAACTTCGCCGGGTGACCGCATTTCAAGATCGTCTTTACTGCGTGCATACCGCTGATCTCGGACGGATAACAAAGGATCCGGCACAACGGAACGGGGCGGTCCGGCGGAAGATCACTTCCGTCGGACCGCCCCGCGAGCTGGGACGACAGGCCGGGCGTCAGCCGCGCCCGGGGGCGGCCGGGACGCGCGGAACCGCCGGCAGCGCCGGCACCTTCGGCACGCCGAGCGCGGACGCGTCCGGCATGGACAGCGGGCCGTCCGCCGGTCCGCCGTCCGCCGTCCTGCGGGCGCCGTCACGCGCCTTCAGCACGTCCACCACGTGGCCGACGTCGCCCTCGGCCGGAGTGAGACCGGTCCCGGCCTTGTTCACGGTGCCGTTGGCCTTCCCGACCAGGTCGCCGGACGGGGCGGGCCCGGCGTACCGGGCGGCCGACGGGAAGAGCGTCCGGCCGAGGGGCAGCCCGCCGAGCGTCCCGCCGCCGAGCAGGGACCCGAGGCCCGGCAGTCCGGAGTTCGGCCCGGGGCCGGCCAGGCTGATGGGCGTCTCGGCGGCGCGGCCGTTCGGGACGGCCGACCGCGCGGCCTCGCGGCGGCCGAGCTTGCCGGTGGACAGGAGCTTGCCGGTGGGCAGGCCCTTGCCGAGCGTGCCGGCGCCGCCGAGCAGCGTCCCGGAGACGTCGCCGCCTCCGCCGGACAGGACGGGCAGCGCCGTCCCCGGCTTGCGGTCGCGCGCGTCGCGGCGGGCCGCACCGGGGCAGTCGCCCTGGGGAAGCCCGCCGATCGGGGCCTGGCCGACGGCCGGCAGCTCCGCGCCGGGCAGCCCCAGCCCGGTCTTCGACTCGACCGCCTCGGCCGGACGCACCCGGCAGCGGGCGCGGGCGGCGCGCAGCCCCGAGCCCGCCGGAGCGGCCCGGAGGACCCCGTCCGCGGCGCCGCCGCCCAGCGCGGCGGTCCGGGCGCCCGTCCCGGCGACCGGGGCCGGGAGCGTGCGCATGACGGTATGGCCCGTGGCGGCGGTCTCGTAGAGGAGCAGCGTGGACGGGCCGGCCGCCGCGCTCGGCGCCGCCTTCGCGGGCGCGGCCTCCGTCGGCGCGGCCGCCACGGCGACCGCGGCGGCGAACGAGGCGAGGACGGAGACCCTCAGCAGGCTTCTGGCGGAGCGGTTCATTCTTTCCCCCGGGGTTTTCGGATTGGCCGTGCACATGTGGCGTGCGCCCGAGCGGCTGGTGAATCCCGGCGCACCGTCGAGCGGGGACGCTAGTACACCGCGGTGCCGTATGCGGCCGATTCGAAAATGACTTGGGGAAAACAGAAAGATCTAGATGAACTGATCATAGGTGTTCGGCGAAATGCCAAATGCTGACAATTTCCGATAAAACAAGGGCGGGGGCGCCCCATGGGACGCCCCCGCCCGCGCGGGCCGGCCGGCTACTCGGCGGCGCCGAGGGAGATGGCCTCGTCGACCTCGTCCTTGCGGGCCGCGAGCTCGGTCGCGTAGCGCTCCTCGTCGACCTTCTCGGCGATCTCCTCGTCCTGCCGCATCAGGGCTTCGAGGTCCGCCTTGGCGTTGTCGAGGACGCCCATGTCCTCGTAGGCGGCCTGCACCTTGTCGCCCCAAAGACCGACATCCCGGACACACGGGACGATGCGACTGAAGAGCAGCGACTGATAGAGGGTGTACATGTCGGAGTTGTCGACGTACTCCATGCACCGTTCGACCGGCATGTCGAGCTGCTCGAAGATCTCGCGGCCCTTGAAGCGGTCGCGCATCAGGTAGCAGCCCTCGACGACGAACTCCTCGCGCTCGGCCCGCTCCTTGTCGGTGAGCTCGGCGTAGTAGTCCTTGAGCGCGAGCCGCCCGAACGCGACGTGCCGCGCCTCGTCCTGCATGACGTACGCGAGGAGCTGCTTGACCAGCGGGTTGGTCGACATGTCCCGGTACAGCCCGAACGCGGCGAGGGCGAGGCCCTCGATCAGGACCTGCATGCCGAGGTAGGGCAGGTCCCAGCGGCTGTCCTCCAGCGACTCGGCGAGCAGCTTCGCCAGGTCCTGGTTGATCGGGTAGTACATGCCGATCTTCTCGTGCACGAACTTCCCGTACAGCTCGACGTGCCGCGCCTCGTCCATGGTCTGGGTGGCGGCGTAGAACTTCGAGTCCAGGTCGGGGACGGTCTGGACGATGCGCGCCGAGACGTTCAGCGCGCCCTGCTCGCCGTGCAGGAACTGGCTGAAGAGCCACGAGCCCTGGTGGCGGCCGAACTCGTCCTTCTCCTTCTGCGACATCTTGTCCCAGATGTCGGACCCGAACAGCGGGTTGAAGTTCTCCGGCAGCCCGGCGATGTTGATCGGATCGACCTCAAGGTCCCAGTCGATGCGCTTCTGCGCGTCCCACTGCTTGTCCTTGCCCTTCTGGTACAGGTTCAGCAGCCGGTCGCGGCCCTCGTCGTACTCCCAGGTGAAGCGGGTGTCGCCCGCCATCGGTACGTTCCACGTGTCGGTCGGGACCGGCGTGGCGTAGAGGTCGTGGGAACTCACGGGGGGATCCTCCTCCAGGGGTGACGCCGCACGATCGCGACGCGGGTGTGCACCGCCCATGGCTTTACATACCTTCGTAACATGTAAAGCGCGGTTAAACCAGGGAGTCGCCGGAACCCGTGACGCGGGAGTCACCGAAGACGGCCGCCGCCTGACACGTGCGCCGCCGAACGCGGCCGCCCGAACGCGGTCGCCCGCGCCCCCGGGCGGGGGTGCGGGCGAGCGGGCGGCGGGCCCGGGGTCAGCGGGACTGGAGGGCGTCCAGGCCGACGGCCTGGGCGATGACGAGCCGGCGGTCCAGGCGCGGGTCGTTGATCTCGACGATGTAGCGGTCGCGGAAGCCGAACTTCTTCTCCACGCTGAAGACGACCTGGTCGCCGGCGTAGAAGTCGAAGTGGTACGGCCACGCGAACGGCAGGTTCTCCACGTAGGGGATGAACTGCCAGACGCGCCGCAGCACGGCGACGAACTTGTTGCGCTCGCTGCCGGTCGTCACGCCGAGGCCCGGCTGCTCCATGTGCCAGGTGGAGGCGAGCAGCGACTTCTTGAAGTCCTTGCGGAACACCCCGATCGGCTGCCCGTGGGCGTCGGTGATGTCGTACGCCGAGGCGAGGTCGATGCGCTTGCGCGCCTTGAACCCGAGGATCGGGCGCGTCTTGGAGTCGTCCGAGTACAGGGTGACCTGCTCCTTGAACGCCAGCCGCTTCTGCTGCGCGAAGGCGAGCAGCTCGCCCTCCCCGCCGTCCGGCCCCTCCGCGTGCACCTCGTACTGGTTCACCATCAGGCGGACCCGCTGCCGGATCAGCAGCCGGCGCTGCGCCTGGAGTCTTTCCTCGTCCAGCGAACTCACCCGTTCCGTGTCGGTTTGCGGAGGGGAGTCTGCCATAGCAAGTCCCCTTCATCCGACGTTTTCCGGATGCGTCCGTCGTCCGGGTCAGGACTCCTGGATGTGCGCGGCCAGGTACCCGTGGATCAGCCGCTCGGCCTCGGCGACGATCTCCGGATCGCCGTCCGGGCTGCGGCGGAACGCCATCTTCAGAACGGCGTCGCCGGCCTCGACCGCGATGGCGAGCGCGGTGGCGAGGCCGGGGGTGTCCTGGACGCCGAAGGTGTCCACGATCATCCTGCGGAGCCGGTCGGCGACCACCGCGTTGTTGTCGGCGTCGGAGTCGAGGAGGTTGACGTCGGCGACGTCGCCGAAGCGCAGCACCCGGAAGCCGGGCACGGTCCGGTGCATCTCCACGAAGATCTCGATGATCGCGCCGACGGTGTCGGACCAGTCGCCGAACCGGCCCGCGGAGAGCCGCGCCGAGATCCGCTCGCCGAACTCCTCCAGGTTGCGCAGCGCGAGCGACTGTGCGACCGCGCGCTTGTCGGGGAAGAACTGGTACACCGAGCCGATCGCCACCTCGGCGCGCTGGGCGATGCGCGTCGTGGTGAGGCCGTCGTAGCCGTCCTCGTCCAGGATCTCGGCGCAGGCGTCCAGCATCCGCTGGACGCGTTCGGCGCTGCGGCGCTGGGCGGGGCGGCGGCGGAGCGGGGTTCGGATCTCGGTCACCTCGCCATTGTCCCTCGGACGCGCGGGTGCCGAGCATGCACTGCGTGCCATACCTCTGGGTCGCGGGAGTCTTCCGCCCGCACCACCCCGCCACTAATATCCGAAGGCTATTCGCATTTTCGGTCGGACCATGGGGGAAGGAAGCGCGGATGGGTCTTCCGGAGAACTTCCGCTGGGGCGTCGCCACCGCCGCCTACCAGATCGAGGGCGCGGTCGGGGAGGACGGGCGGGGACCGTCGACCTGGGACACGTTCTCCCACACGCCCGGGCGGACCCGCGACGGCCACACCGGCGACGTCGCCTGCGACCACTACCACCGCTGGCCCGAGGACGTCGCGCTGATGGCGGGCCTCGGCGTCGACGCGTACCGGTTCTCGATCGCGTGGCCGCGCGTGCAGCCCTCCGGGAGCGGAGCCGTCAACGCCAAGGGCCTCGACTTCTACGACCGGCTGGTGGACGGCCTGCTCGCCGCCGGCGTCGCACCCGCCGCCACCCTCTACCACTGGGACCTCCCGCAGCCGCTCGAAGACGCCGGCGGCTGGATGGAGCGGGACACCGCCTACCGGTTCGCCGAATTCTCCTACCTGGCGGCCGAGCGCCTCTCCGACCGCGTCGACATGTGGATAACCCTGAACGAGCCCGTGGTCGTCACCGCCTACGGCTACGCGTTCGGCGTCTACGCCCCGGGCAGGACGCTCATGCTCGACGCGCTGCCCACCGCCCACCACCAGCTCCTCGGCCACGGCCTCGCCGTCAACGCCCTGCGCAGCCGGGGCGCGCGCACGGTGGGGCTGACCAACCACTACTCCCCGGCCTGGGCCGCCTCCCCCGCCGACCGGCCCGCCGCCGACGCCTTCGACGCGTTCATGAACCGGCTGTTCACCGACCCCGTCCTGCTCGGCCGCTACCCCGACCTGATGGGGGACGCGCCGTTCATCCGCTCCGAGGACATGTCGGTCATCGCCTCGCCCATCGACTTCCTGGGGGTGAACTACTACACCCCCACACGGATCTCGACCCCGGCCGAGGGCCCGCTGCCGTTCGACATCGTGGACATCACCGAGTACCCGACGACGGGGATGGGCTGGCCGATCGTCCCGGACGCCTTCCTGGAGCTGCTGCGCACCCTCGACTCGCGCTACGACCTGCCGCCGCTCTACATCACCGAGAACGGCTGCTCGTTCGCCGACGAGCCCGGTCCCGACGGCGCCGTGGACGATCCGTCCCGCATCGAGTTCCTGGACGCCCACATCGCCGCCGTGCGGACCGCCGTCGACGAGGGCGTCGACATCCGCGGCTACTTCACCTGGTCGCTCCTGGACAACTTCGAATGGGCGGAGGGCTACCACCCCCGCTTCGGGCTCGTCCATGTCGACTACGAGACGCAGAAGCGCACGCCGAAGACGTCCTACACCTGGTACCGGGACCTCATCGCGTCGTCCAGGCGTCGCTGACGGACCCGGCGGACGGCCGCTTCTACCCTTGTCATATGCCCGTCGAAGTGCAGGAACTCGGAAGAGCGCTCAGGCAGGCCCACCACCGGCAGCACCGTGCGCTCGACAACCGCCTCGCCGCCGCCGGCACGACGCCCGCGCAGTGGGACGCCCTGCGCGCGATCGGCCGCGCTCCCGGGTCGTCAGCCCGCGCCCTGGCGGCGGAGACGTTCCAGAGCGAGCAGGCGTTCGGGACGCTCGCCGGGCGCCTGGCCGCCCAGGGGCTGATCGACCGGCGGCCGGGGCGGCACCGCAGCGTCGAGCACCACCTCACGCCCGCCGGCGAGAAGCTCCTCGACACCGGCCGGCGGATCGTCGACGCGGTCCTCGCCGAGCTGTTCGCGCCCCTGCCCGAGGGCGACCGCGCGACGCTCCTCGCCCTGCTGCTGCGCGTCTCATCATGATCCGCCGTGCGGCATGCTGATGCCCATGGAGACTCCTGAGACTCTCGCGGACGTGCGCGCGCGGATCGACGCCGTCGACGGGTGGCTGGTCCGGCTGCTGGCCGAGCGCGAGGAGCTGGTCCGCGCGGCCGCCGCCTTCAAACGCGACGAGCGGGCCGTCCGCGCCCCCGACCGGGTCGAGCGGGTCGTCACGCTGGCGCGGGAGAGGGCCGCGGACGCCGGGCTCTCGCCCGAGGTCGCCGAGACGGTGTGGCGGGCGATGATCGGCGCCTTCATCGATCTGGAGCTGGACGAGCACGCGACACGCCGCGGATAGTCTGCTCTCTCCGCTTCGTCGTGGAGGTTCTGAATGCCGGAGACCCGCCCGCTGCGCGCCACCGACCCCCGCGAGATCGGCGGATTCCGGCTGACGGCCCGGATCGGCGAGGGTGCCCAGGGCATCGTCTTCCTGGGCGAATCGGACACCGGGCAGCGGGCCGCCGTGAAGCTCCTGCACGCCGACTTCGGACGGGACGAGCGGGCCCGCGTCCTCTTCGACCGGGAGCTGGCGGCGGCCCGCAGCGTCGCCCCGTTCTGCACCGCCCGCATCCTCGCGGCGGAGGCCGACGGCGACACCCCCTACATCATCAGCGAGTACATCGACGGGCCCTCGCTGCGCGACAGGGTCGCCGAGGAGGGCACGGCGTCGCCGGAGGAGCTGGTCAGGCTCGCCGTCGGCACCGCCACCGCGCTCGCGGCCATCCACGAGGCCGGTGTCGTCCACCGCGACTTCAAGCCCGCCAACGTGCTGCTCGGCCCGGACGGCCCGAAAGTCATCGACTTCGGCGTCGCGCGCCCGCTCGAAGCCACCTCCGCCACCCTGACCGGCGCCGTCGGCACCCCCGCCTACATGGCGCCCGAGCAGGCGGCGGGGTCCGCGGGAGGCGCGCCGCTGGACATGTTCGCGTGGGGCTGCACGATGGCGTTCGCCGCGAACGGCGTCCCGCCGTTCGGCGGTGACACCATGCCGGCCGTCATGCAGCGGATCCTCTACGGGGAGCCTGACCTGGGCGCCCTGACCGGTGACCTGCGGATGCTCGTCGCGTCCAGCCTGGAGAAGGACCCCGCCACCCGCCCGACCGCCCTCCAGGTGCTCCAGCGGCTGCTCGGGCTCGGCCCGAACGCGAACCTCCTCGCGGAGGGCACCTCGGCCGCCGCGCGGCCGGCCGCCCCGCCGCGGGCCGCGAGCTGGACTCCTCCGGCCGCGGCGCACCCGCCCGCCGCGAACTGGACGCCGGCCGCGCCCATGCCCCCGCCGCCTCCCGCGACGTACCCCGGCAGCGGGCGTCAGTCCGGGCGGGGCGGCCGGGTGCTCCTCGTCGCCGGAGCGGGCGCCGCGGCCGTGATCCTGGCCGGCGGGCTCGTCGCCGCGCTCCTCCTCAAGGGCGGCGACGAGGCCGAGGGCGGCGGCCGGAGCGGCGCCGGAACGCCGGTCGCCCGGTCGACGCCGTCCAGGTCGTGCACGTACCGGCCCGCGACCGGCACGAACGCCAAGGACGTCGGGACGCCGCCGGCCGGGCTCCCGGCGACGGCCCCGTCGCGCGCCACCGTCAGGACCGGCCTCGGGACGCTCCAGATCTCGCTGGACGCCGGGACGGCGCCCTGCACGGTGAACTCCCTGGCCTACCTCGCGGCCCAGAAGTTCTACGACCGCACGTCCTGCCACCGGCTCACGACCGGCCCGAGCCTCCAGGTCCTCCAGTGCGGCGACCCGAGCGGGACCGGCGCGGGCGGGCCCGCCTACCAGTTCGACGACGAGAGCCTGGGCTCCGCGCGCTACACGCGGGGGACCGTGGCCATGGCCAACGCGGGCCCGAACACCAACGGCAGCCAGTTCTTCATCCTGTACGGCGACACCACGAGCCTCCCCCCGTCCTACACGGTGTTCGGCCACGTCACCGCCGGAATGGACATCGTGGACGCCGTCGCCCGGAAGGGGGTCGCGGGCGGCGGCGCGGACGGCGCCCCGAAGCAGAAGATCACGATCAACGAACTGCGCACAGCGGAGTAGGCCCGTTCGCACCGGTACGTCGCCCTGTCCCGCGGGACGGCCGAGGCGCGCATCGGGCCGCCGGGCGCGCACACCAGCGGCTCGTCTTCTCCCGCGAAGCGGTAGGCGAGTTCGGTCCCGTCGGGGGCGGCGAACGACGGCATGCCCGCCAACCTCGCGGTCGCCGCCTTCACCCGCAATGACAAAACCAGGTGCCGGAGGACGCCGGAGGGGTCATGGTGAGGGGATGCTGGTCGATCACTTCCCGGCGCTCGGGTTGCGGCTGAGGACGCCGCGACTGGAGCTGCGCCTGCCTTCGCCCGAGGAACTCGCCGCGCTGGCCGACCTCGCCGCCGAGGGCGTCCACGATCCGGAGACGATGCCGTTCATGGTGCCGTGGACGGACCGCCCGCCCGCCGAGGTCGCGCGGGGCGTCGTCCAGCACCACTGGAGGACGCTCGGGGAATGGACGCCGGAGAAGTGGGAGCTCGACCTCACCGTCTTCCACAAGGGCGAAGTCGTCGGGCAGCAGACTCTCTGGGCGCGCGACCTCGTCGTCCTCCGGCAGGTCGAGACCGGCTCGTGGCTCGGTCGGCGCCACCACGGGCAGGGGATCGGCACGGAGATGAGAGCGGCCGTGCTGCACCTGGCCTTCGCGGGCCTGGACGCCGAGGAGGCCGTCTCCGCCGCCTTCGAGGACAGCCACGCCTCGAGCGCGGTGTCGCGCAAGCTGGGCTACCAGCCCAACGGAGTCGACCGCCACGTCATCCGCGGGGCGGTGACCATCGAACGGCGGTACCGGCTGACGCGGGCCGACTGGGAACGCCACCGCACCGTCCCCGTCACCATCGAGGGCCTCGCGCCCTGCCGGACGATGCTGGGGCTTCCGAAATGACGGACCGGACTTTCGACGATCTGGTCGCCGAGGCCGGGACGGTCTCCGTGGCGGGCTGGGACTTCTCCTGGCTGGACGGCCGCGCGACGGAGCAGCGCCCGTCCTGGGGATACCAGCGGCTGATGAGCGAGCGGCTGGGCCGGGCGCGGGCGGCGCTCGACGTCGAGACCGGCGGGGGAGAGGTGCTCGCGGGCGCCGCGGTGTTCCCGCCGACGATGGCGGCGACCGAGTCGTGGCCGCCGAACGTCGCCAAGGCCACCCGCCTCCTGCACCCCAGGGGCGCCGTCGTCGTCGCCGGCTCCGGCGATGCGCCGCTCCCCTTCGCCGACGAGGCGTTCGACCTGGTCGTCAGCCGCCATCCGGCCACGGTCCGCTGGACCGAGATCGCGCGTGTCCTCGCGCCGGGCGGAACCTACCTCGCCCAGCACGTCGGCCCGGCGAGCGTCTTCGAGCTGACCGAGTTCTTCCTCGGCCCCCAGCCCGAGGCCCGCCGCGCACGCGACCCGGAAGTCGAGAGCGCCGGCGCCCGGGCCGCGGGGCTCGACATCGTCGACCTGCGTTCCGAGCGCCTGCGCATGGAGTTCTTCGACATCGGCGCGGTCGTCTACTTCCTGCGCAAGGTGATCTGGATCGTCCCCGGCTTCACCGTGGACCGCCACCGTGACCGCCTGCGCGAACTGGACGCGCGGATCCGGCGCGACGGCGTCTTCACCGCCCATTCGTCCCGCACCCTCATCGAGGCCCGCAGGCCGTCGTGAGGCGGGCGCGCTACGCGGCGGCGCTCAGCCGGTACGCGGTGCCGCTGCTGCCCTGCACCCAGGCGTCGGGCAGGGCCGCGGCCAGCGCGTGCTGGGCGCGCCAGCCGGTGCAGTGCCCCGGGACGACGAGCCCCGGCGCGAGGTCGGTGAGGGCGGCGACGGTGGGCGTGATGACCGGTTCGAAGGCGGGGCCGCCGAGGTGCAGCCCGCCGACGAGCGCGTGCAGCTCCCCGACCCCCGTCAGCCGCTGCGCGTGCCGGACGATGTTGATGGCGCCCGCGTGGCCGCAGCCGGTCAGCACGACCAGCCCGCGGCCCCGGACATGGACGACGAGCGCCTGGTCGTCGAGGACGAGCGGGTCGTGCACCCACTCCCGGCCCGTCCAGGCCTGGTGCGGCGGCGGCATGCCGCGCTCGAACTCGGTCGTCCGGTCGACCTCACCGGTGATCAGGACGCTGCCGTCCAGGAGCAGCGAGGGCTCGCGGCGCTCGATGACCTGGAAGCCCTCCCCGTCCAGCGCCCGCTTGCTCAGCGTGGGCAGTTCCTCGACGTCCCGGCCGGGCACCGCGAGGCGGCGCCTCGTCCAGACCAGCGGATGCAGCACCATCGGCATCGACCGCACGCCGCGCAGGCCCACCATCCCCGCCAGCCCGCCCGCATGGTCGAAATGGCCGTGGCTGAGCACGACGCCCTGGATGTCGCCGAGGTCGATGCCGAGCCTGTCGGCGTTGGTGACCATCGCGTCGGGCGACCGGCCGGTGTCGAACAGCAGGGTGGTGGAGCGGCCGGCCCGGCGCACCGTGACCAGCGCCGAGAAGCCGTGCTCGGCGATCATCCCCGTGTTGGTGCGGCCGCCCTCGAACTGCGGCGCCGCCACCACTCCCGCGCCCGCGCCCGCCCGGCGGGTCCGCTCGTCATCGCCCAGCAGGGCGTCGTAGACGTTGTCGACGAGAGTGACGATCTCGACCTCGTCCACCGGTTCCAGCGCGACGGGATCGACCGCCGCGCCGCGCACCGGGCGCGGCATCGACGCCGCCGCCTCCCCCGTCCCGCCACCGGTCTCGCACATGGCGGCAGCCTAACCGCCGCCCGGCGGCCGCCCGCGCGCGACGCCCGCGCGACGTAGACTGAACGATCGCGATTTGGGGCCGTTCAGGAAGGTCGTGGCGACGGGATGGCGGACTCCGGAGAAGCATCGTCCGTGCCCGGTGTGGACACCGGCACGCCGAGCGTCGCCCGCATGTACGACTACTTCCTGGGCGGCAAGGACAACTACGCCTCCGACCGCGAGGCGGCGGAGGCCGTCGCGCGGGCGCTGCCCACGGTCGAGGGGGTCGCCCGCGCGAACCGCGCGTTCCTCCAGCGCGCCGTCCGCTATGTGGCCGGACGCGGCATCGACCAGTTCCTCGACATCGGCACCGGCCTGCCCACCCAGGGCAACGTGCACGAGACCGCGCGGGAGGAGCAGCCCGGCGCACGGGTCGCGTACGTCGACAACGATCCGATGGTGACCGTCCACGCGCGGGCCCTCGTCGCCACGGACGAGCTGACCACGATCGTCCAGGCCGACATGCGCGAACCGGACACGGTGCTGGACGATCCGCAGGTGCGCGCGCTGCTCGACTTCCGGCGCCCGGTGTGCGTGCTGTTCGTCGCCGTCCTGCACTTCCTCCGCGACGAGGAGGACCCGGCGGCGCTCGTCCGGCGCTTCACCGAGGCCCTGCCCGCCGGCAGCCACGTCATCCTGTCGCACGCGGCGCTGGAGGAGCGGCGCAACGTGCGGGTCGGCGAGACCTACCGGTCGCAGGCGGCGAGCGCGAGCCTGGTGGCCCGGACCCGCGAGCAGGTGGCCGCGCTCCTCGACGGCCTCACCATCGTCGACCCGGGCGTCGTCCGCCTGCACGAATGGCGCCCCTACGGCGGCGAGTACATCACCGACGCCGGCTGGACGGCCGTGGCCCGCAAGGACGGCTAGCCGTCCTGTCCCGTGATCTCGGCCTCGATTCCGTAATGGTCGGACAGGACGGCCGAACGCCCGCCGGGAAGGCGGACCTTCTCCTTGAAGACGAGGCGCGTCTTCGCCTGGAGGCCCGGCCTGACCAGGACCTGGTCAATGGCGCCGATCTCGGCGTACTCGGGACGGAAGGTCGGTTCCGTGTCGCCGCCGAAAACGTCCCGCAGGCCGGTGCTCGAAACGAACTCCGCAAGGTAGGGGGAATCGCGGGGGACGTTGAAATCGCCCATCACCACCAGCGGTTCCGCCTTCGGAATCCGGTTGACGGCCGCCGCCAGCCGGCGCAGCTCCGCCTTCTCGACGCGCGTGTAGACGTTGGAGGGGGACCAGTCCATGTCCAGGTTCGCCGAGAGGTGGGTGTTCACCACGGTGAGGTGGCCGCCGGGGAGCCGGACCCGGGTGAACAGGGCGCCCTTGCCCAGCAACCATTCAGGACGCGCGGGCCTCGCGGGCGTGTACGCCCGGAAATGGCGGCGCGTCACCTGGTGGCGGGAAAGGGTCACCAGTCCCCCGCGGACGAGCGGGAACATCGGCATGTAGGAGACGTGCGGATAGGAGGTCGCGATGTGCCGAAGCAGGCCCAGCACCCGCCACGAGATGACTTCCTGCAGGCAGACGACGTCGTAGTCCGATCGTTCGATCGTCTCGGCCAGGACGCCCATCCGGGCTCGGGCCTCGCCCTTGAAAAGGGTGTTGAAGGTGAGCACGCGCGCCTGCATGTCGGCCACTCTATGTCACCGCGTTGCCCATCGTGGTGACGCCTTCCGATACTGGGCGCGACGACCGGACCGGCAATGCCGGACGCGCTGGACAAGAAAGGTTCTGCATGGGATTCCAACTCGGCTTGTTCTCCCCCAACACCGAATCGGGGCTGGCCATCACGACCGCGCCGGAGCGATGGCACGCCACCTGGGACGACAATCTCCGGCTCGCACGCATCGCGGACGAGGTCGGCATCGACTTCCTCCTGCCGGTCGCGCGCTGGACGGACTGGGGGCCGGACACCGACTTCCATCGCAGCGCCCTCGATCCGCTGGTGTGGGCGTCCGGGCTGCTCGCCCAGACGAGCCGGCTCCGCGTGTTCACCACCGTCCACACCGCGTTCCACCACCCCGTCGTCGCGGCCAAGCAGCTCGCGACCGCCGACCACCTCAGCAAAGGGCGGGTCGGGCTGAACATCGTGGCCGGTTGGCACGCTCCCGAATACGAGATGTTCGGCCTCTCGCTGCCCGGCGACCACGACACGCGCTACGCCCTCGCGCAGGAGTGGTGGGACGTCGTCAGGCGCATCTGGTCGTCCGACGAGCCGTTCGACCACGAGGGGCGGTTCTTCCAGCTCAAGCACGTCGTGGGCAGGCCCAAGCCGTACAACGGGCACAGCCTGCCCGTCATCAACGCCGGGTCGTCCACGCAGGGGCGCTCGTTCGCCGCGCGCAACGCCGACCGGGCGTTCACCGTCGTCGGCGGCCCGCAGGACGGGGCCGAGATCGTGAAGGCCATCCGCACCGAGGCCGCCTCCCACGGCCGGTCGGTGGGCGTCTTCACGCTCGGCCATGTCGTGTGCCGGCCGACCAGGAAGGAGGCGGAGGACTTCCTGCGCTACTACGCCGACGAGCGCGCCGACTGGCCCGCCGTCGACGAGGTGATGCGGCTGCAGGGGCTGCACGCTCAGTCGTTCACCCCGGAGATGCTCCAGGTGTACCGGGACAGGTTCGCGGCCGGCCACGGCAGCTGCCCGCTGGTCGGCGACCCCGACGACGTCGCGGACGGCCTGGCGGATTTCGCTCATGCGGGATTCGACGGTATCGCTCTGTCGTTCCTCAATTACGCTGACGAGTTGGGCTACTTCGCCGCCGAGGTCATGCCGCGGCTGCGCGCCCGAGGTGTTCTGTCCGCCGACGATGAGGAAACGGCTTCCCCGCCAGGACGATGACTTCTTCCGATGCCAAGCCGCCCCTGTCCGCCCACCGGCGCGTCCTCAGCAAGGACATGGGAGTCCTGCACGACACGGTCGAGCCGTTCGCCGTCGGCCACGACCTCCAGGCGCTCGAACCGGACGTGCCGATGGACGGCCAGGTCAACGCCCTCGGCGTGGGCTCGGTCAACCTCGTCTGGGTGCGGTACGGGGGCGGCGGCGTCATCGTGGACACGCCGCCCACGGAAGGGCACTTCGCCATGTGCGCGCCGATGGCGCCCATGGGCGTCGAGTACCGGGCCTCCGGGCGCCGGACGACCTCCGCGGGAAGCCTCGTCCTGTCGCACGACGAGGCGATGCGGATGACGCCGCATCCGACGGAGGGCTGCCTGGTCATCGCGACGAGCACCGGGCGGCTCGCCGACCATCTCGGCGCCCACCTCGGGCGCGGGCACGCCGCGCCGCTGCGTTTCCACGACGTCGGGGAGGAGGGCCTCGTACCGTCCTCGATCGTCGAGCGCACCTGGCGGTACGTCTGCGACGTCCTCGACGACGCGGCGGCGCAGGGCGGCCTCCACCCGCTGGCGGAGCGCAGCCTGGAAGAGTCGCTGCTGACGGCGATCCTGCTCGGCCTGCCCCACACGGGCACGCCGAACCTCGCCGAGCCCGCCGACCGGGTCCCCCACCATCTGTCCGGAATCATCCGGGAGTGGGTCGAGGCGCACCACCACCGCCCGATCGCGGTCACCGACATCGCGGCGGCGGTGGGGCTCGGCGTGCGGCAGCTCCAGGCCGTCTGCCAGGCCGAGTGGGGCATGACGCCCACGCAGCTCCTGCGCGGCGTGCGGCTCGACCGCGCCCGCGCCGAGCTCACCGTCGCCCGGCCCGGGCCCGGCGCGATCACCGAGGTCGCCGGGGCGGCCGGGTACTTCCACATGAGCCGTTTCGCCGCCCACTACCGGCAGCGCTTCGGCGAGACGCCCTCGCAGACCCTGATGCGGGCCTGAGTCAGCCCCGGGGCCCCTCCATGCCCGTCCGGAGGCGGTCGCCGGCGCGCCGTCCCATGCGGGCCAGGGCCCTGTTCGCGGTGGGCGACACGCGGGAGAGGGCGCGGCCGAAGCGCGCCTCGGCGGTGACGAGCACCACCGGCCTGTCCTGCCGGACGGCCCGCAGGATGGCCCCCGCGACCTTCTCCGGCGAGTATCCCCGGCGCTCGGACGCGCGCCCTATCCGCTCGCGCAGCTCGGTCTCCGCGCCGGACGGCAGGCCGACGAAACGGGTCCTGCCGACGATGGGGGTGTCGATCACTCCCGGGCAGACGGCGGAGACGCCGATCCCGTGGCGGTCGAGGTCGAGGCGGAGGCCCTCGGTCATCTGCAGCACGGCGGCCTTGGTGGCGCCGTACGCGGGCATCTCCGCGCTGGGCAGGTAGGCGGCCATCGACGAGATGTTGACGATGTGGCCCCACTCGCCGCGTTCCACCATCTGGCGGCCGAACAGGCGCGACCCGCGGTACATGCCGTCGAGGTTGATGGAGCGGATGCGGTTCCACTCCTCCTCGGACGTTTCGAGCAGAGACCCCGCGATGGCGATGCCCGCGTTGTTCACGACGACGTCGGGGACCCCGAACGTGTCACGGACGTAGTCGGCGAACCGCTCCATCGCCTCTGCGTCGGCCACGTCCACCCCGTAGACATGGGCTTCGCCGTCGGACGCCTGTATCTCCTCCACGGTGCGCTTGGCGGCGCCCTCGTCGATGTCGGCCACGACGACACGGGCCCCTGCGGCGGCGAAGGCATGGGCCGTGGCGCGTCCGATGCCGCTGCCCGCCCCTGTGATGACGACGAGATCGCCACCGAAGTCCTTACCGGGGAGCCCGGCCGCGCGCGCGTGGGCGATCGCGGGCGTCTCCGGCCCGCCCTCGATGTGCTCTACGAACTCACCGATCCAGCGGGCGACGAGGTCGGGGTGGCTGCGGGCCACCCAGTGCCCCGCCGGTGCGCGCCGCACGTACAGGCGCTCCACGGGCCCGCGCGCGGACAGCAGGAGCGACTGCGAGCCGTAGCGGTCCTTCACGGGGACGATGAGCTGGACGGGGACGTCCGTCCGCCCATCGCCGAGCGCGCCCGCACCGCCGACATGGCCCATGTCAGCACGGCCGGTCTCTACACGGCCAGTGCCAACACGGCCGCGGCCCATGTTGGCGCGGTACAGGCCGAGCCCGTGGCGGGCGTCGGCGGGCAACGTGGCGGCCGGGTGCCCGGGACGCGGCTCGGCGCCCTCGCGCAGCCGCATCACCCGCCCGAATCCGACGGCGAGGACCCTCGCCGCGACCTCGCCCGCCCAGGGCGTCATCAGGACCGGCATGTAGACGCTGCGCCGCGCCTGCCCGAGCACCTCCGCGACGCCCCGCGGCCCGGACCGGACGGCCTCCCGCGCCCAGCGGGCCATGTGCCGCCGGTCCGGCCCGGAGATCGAGGTGAACGAGGCGACGCGGCCGCGCAGCCGGTCGCCGATGACGGCCTCCCAGCCCTGCACCGAGCCCCAGTCGTGCCCCACCAGGTGGACGGGCTCGTCGGCGCCCACACCGTCCAGGACGGCCTCCAGGTCGCCCATGAGCGCGTCCAGCCGGTAGTCCAGCGGGTCGGCCGGGACACCGGACGCGCCGGCCCCGCGCACGTCGTAGACGACGACGCGGAACCGCTCGGCGAGCCGCCCGGCGACCTCGTCCCACATCGCGCCCGTGTCGGGGTAGCCGTGGACGAGGACGACCGTCGGCCGGTTCTCCACGCCCCGCACCCGCACCGCCAGCTCGATCTCGCCCGACCTCACCCACTGGTCACGCATCGGCACGCCCGCCTGTCCCTAGGAGCTCGTTTCCCGTGAAACTACGCTCCTGGGGCGGCGTGTCCACAGTTCCCTAGCGGACCGGCTGGCGCAGGATCGTGCGCATTTTGGCCGGATCCTCCTCTCGGACGTCGGACAGGTAGACCTCGTGGTGCAGGCCGTTCGGCACCAGGCCCTCGGCCTCCATCAGCGACTCCATGCGGGCGAGGGACGCGGGTTCGTCGGAGTAGGGCCCGCGGTGCAACACCTGCACGCACCGTCCGTCGGTGTAGGAAACGTGCTGGACGCGTGCCGCCGCGGGCAGGCCCGAGCAGACCTGCGCGCGGGCGGCGTCGATCGTCGCCGTCCCGTCCGGGAGCCGGAGGAACAGGTGCCACCGCCACTCCTCGCGCGGCACCTCGAACGGCGAGCGGTCGTCCTCGACCCACCACCGCCCCTCCAGCGGCACCATGGGCGCGCCGAGCGCCTCCATGACCGCGTACAGCGCGCCCACGCTCTCGTAGTAGACGGCGCCTCCCGGCTCGCCCTGACCCGTGACGGCCAGGCCGGTCACGGTCCCGTGCTCCACCAGCTCCGGCTCGTCGGCCGCCTCGTACCACCCCGGTGCGCCCTGTGCGGGCGCCCCTGGACAGTCGTGCGCCCGATCGGTCGCGCTCGTCATCGAGGATCCTCCACGTGAATCATCACCCGGGTCTCCAGGTGTTCGGGCGGCGTGGTCGCGGGGTCGTTGAGGTACACCTCGCGGAGCGGCCCGGCGGGCGTCTGCCCGTGGTCGCCGAACCACGCGAGCACGCCGTGGACCGTGAGCGCGATCTCCTCGTAGGGACCGGCATGGAGGGCCGCGGCGAACACGCCGCCGGGCAGGAGGTCGTCGCCGTCCTCGTGCTGGACGGCCACGCGCACGTCGAACTCGTCCCCCATGTCGAGCGGGAACAGGCCGACCAGCAGGCCGTCCGGCCCCCTCCGGGGCAGCAGCCGGGTCGCGCACGCCGAGGTCGCCCTGTCGATCGTCGCCGGCGTCGCGGACTCCCGCGCGACGAACACGCGCCGCGCCGGCTCCCGGACGACCGAGACCTCCGTCTCCGGCAGGCCCTCGGCGACCACGCGGTCCAGGAGGCGCAGGGCGCGCCGCCGGCGGGCGACGTCCGCCTCGACCGTGCTCCGCGCCTCCGCGAGGGCGCCGCCCTCGCCGCACAGGACCCGCGCGACGTTCGGCAGCGGCACGTCCATCGACCGCAGCAGCCCGATCAGCAGCGCGTCCCGCGCCTGGCCGGTCCGGTAGTACCGGTAGCCGGACGCGGGGTCGACCCACGCCGGGGCCAGCAGCCCCAGGTCGTCGTAGTGCCGCAGTTGCTTGACGCTCAGCCGGCACAGCCGCGCGAACCGTCCGATCGGGAGGAGATCCTTGCTCACGGACCCCACCCTGGGCCCTCCCACGGTGGGAGAGTCCAGCTCAGGACGGACGCACACTCAGCCCGGTGCACGAACGCAGGCCGTTCCATCGCCTGACCTCCGCCTTGGCGGCGGCGCCCTGCATCGGCACGGGGATGCCGCCGGAGATGAGCGCGGGGCTCCACTTGTCCTTGGTGACCTTGCCGTTCTCCACCTTGAGGAAGAGCACGCCGGACTTCGCCGTCTGGCCCTGCGCGGAGGAGAACACGAAGTTGCCCATGCCGTAGTGGACGTACGCGCCGTTCATGTACCCGCCGCCCAGCGGGATGTGCGCGTGCCCGCCGACGACGACGTCAGCGCCCGCCTCGACGAGAGCCTTGGCGAGCTCCTGCTGGCGGGGCAGCGGGCACCCCTTCAGCTCGGCGCCCCAGTGCAGGTGGACGATGACGACGTCCGAGCCCTGGCGCGCCTCCTTCACCGCCTGCACCATGCGCGGAATGTCCTTGGCCGACGCCAAGCCGCCCTTGGTGTCGGTGGCCGTCCACGCCTGGATCAGGTGGTCGTCCAGCACCTGCGTGGCGCCGACGATGGCGATCCTGTTGCCCTTCACCGTGACGCGGTAAGGCCGGTAGGCGGCGTCCGCGTTCTTGCCGATGCCGACGACCGGGAACCCGCTGCGCTTGATGGCGGCCAGGGAGTCGCGCAGGCCGCCTTCCATGTAGTCCATGCCGTGGTTGTTCGCCATGGAGGTCACGTCGACGCCCGCGGCCTTCAGAGCCGTGAGCGCGGTCGCCGGAGCACGGAAGGTGAACTGCTTGCCGGGCGCGGGCGTCCCCCCGGTCGTGATGGCCGTCTCCAGGTTCACCATGGCGAGGTCCGCGGCGCGCAACTGCTTCGCGACCGGGCCCAGCGCCGTGGACGGTCGAGCCAGCCGCCCGCGCAGCGACCCCTCGAAGTGCGTGTCACCGCCGAAGGCGAGCAGGATCGGCTGCTTGGCGGCCTTCGCCGGCCGCGTTCCGCCCTGCTGCCCGGCGGACGGCGAAGCCGGGGGCGTCGCGCCCTCCGCCTTGGACTTCTCCGAGCCGCCGCACGCCGCCGCGGCCAGTGCCACTCCGACCATGACCAGGGCTGTCGCCCCCCGCATGCCCGTCTTCCCCCGCATGGCCATCGCCTCGCCTCCGTCCGGCCCCCCGTGGACCTGTGGGTCGGATCGGCCCAGCATGCCATGAGCGCGCCGCGTCCCGGCAAAGACGCAGAACTCTTTCCCTTGAGCCGTTCATGTTTACGGAGATAGGTTGACCCGCATGACCGCACCCCGGACGCCGAGGCCGCGCACCCGATGACCGTGGCGAGCCCCGCCCGGCGGGAGCGCCGCGCCTCCGGCGCCCACCGCCTGGTGTGCCGGGACTGCGGAGCGGCCGAGGACGCCGGCCGCGCCGCGGATCACGACCCCTGCCTGGCCCCGGCGACCGGTGCGGGCTTCCGGATCGAGGCGGCCGAGGTGACGTTCCGCGGCCTGTGCCCCGCCTGCCGTCCCCCCGCGGACGGCGACTGACCCTCACCGGAGGGGAGGCCCGGCCTTGGGGCCGCCCCTCACCCGGGAGCGGCCGGGCGACCTCCCACCCGGCCGCTCCCCCTACGCCCTGTTCTGTGCGTTAACGTGCAGCTTCATGTCCCTGCGTTTCGACCAGACCGGCTGGCAGTCCCTCCAACCCGGAGCCTTCCGCAACGCCGACGGCGACACCGTCGCCCTCTACGGCTTCGACGTCCCGCCCGACCTGCCGGCCCCCCTGGAGCAGCTCGACCTCCTGCGCCGCGGCACCGCCGCCAAGACCGCCGGATCCGGCGGCGGGCTGATCGAACTGGACGTGATCACGCTGGACGGGCTCCCGGCCGTCCGGCAGATCGTCAAGCTGCCGCTGCCCGACCGCCCGACCGGCGTGGCCTACGTCGCCTCCTTCACGGTGCCGCGCGCGGACCGCAGCCTCGTCCTGAAGATCCAGTGTCTGGAGCAGGGCGTCACCGGGATGCGCGACAGCACCGCGCTCAACCACTACCTGACCGAGTACGGGCAGGGCCGCGACCTCCAGGACATGATGCGCTGGTGGGCGCAGCACGCCTACGCCCCGGAGCTCCAGGGCGGCCTGCCCCGCAACCTCTCCGAGGACCCCGGCTGGGACCCGCACTTCCCCCAGCACCCGCTGTCCCGCGCCCGCCGCATCCTCACAGACCTGGCCCCCAGCATCGAACTCCACCCCGTCTTCAAGACGGCCCCGCCCTTCGCCCCCTGACCCCGTCCCGAGGACAGAACGCGAGCACAGCGCGCTGAATGGTGATTTCTGGCGGGAAGGCTGCGAAGTGCCTTAATAGTTCACTTTGTGGCATAGCGCGGTGAGAGGCGGGCGGCCATCATAGAGAGACGGTCCCGTTCACAAGGAGTGTCTCGATGGGCGACCGCACGGCCTTCCGCACCTGCCCCCTCTGCGAAGCCCTGTGCGGGCTCGAACTGACCCTCGACGAGGCGGGCACGGTCACGCGGGTCCGCGGCGACGAGAAGGACCCGTTCAGCAAGGGCTACATCTGCCCCAAGGGCGCGACGCTCGGAAGCCTCGACGGCGACCCCGACCGGCTGGCGGAGCCGCTCGTGGCGGGCGAGGCCTCCGGATGGGACGAGGCGTTCGAGACGCTGGCCCGGCGGCTGGCCGAGGTCGTCGCGCGGCACGGGCGCGACGCCGTCGCCGTCTACATCGGCAACCCGACGGCCCATTCGATCGCCGGGCCGCTGTACGGGTCCGCGATCGTCAAGGCGCTCGGCACCCGCAACCTCTTCACGGCGAGCACCGCCGACCAGATGCCCAAGCACGTGGCGTGCGGGCACATGTTCGGCGACCCCCTGGCGATCCCCGTGCCCGACCTCGACCGCACCGGGCACCTGCTGATGCTCGGGGCGAACCCGCTGGAGTCCAACGGCAGCCTCGCGTCCGCCCCCGACTTCCCGGGACGGCTGAAGGCGATCCGGGCGCGCGGCGGGAAGATCGTCGTCGTGGACCCGCGCCGGACGCGGACGGCCGCCCTCGCCGACGAGCACCTGTTCATCCGGCCGGGGACGGACGCGTTCTTCCTGATGGCGCTCGTCCACACCCTGTTCGCCGAGGAGCTGGTCGCGTCCGCCGGGCACCTGGCCGGGCGCGTCAACGGACTCGACGACCTGCGCGCCCTCGCCGTCGACTTCGCCCCCGAGGACGTCGCGGCCGTCACCGGCGTCGGGGCCGCGACGATCCGCAGGACCGCGCGCGAGCTCGCCGCCGCGGAGCGCGCCGCCGTCTACGGCCGCATCGGGACGTGCACCCAGGCCTACGGGACGCTGAACAGCTGGCTCGTGGACGTCCTGAACGTCCTCACCGGGAACCTCGACCGCCCGGGCGGGGCGATGTTCCCGCGGCCCGCCCACGCCCCGGTGTACCGGCGCAAGAAGCCGTTCACGACCGGACGGTGGCGCAGCCGCGTCCGCGGGCTGCCCGAGGTCAACGGCGAGCTGCCCGTCGCGACGCTCGCCGACGAGATCGAGACGCCCGGCGAGGGGCAGGTCAGAGCGCTGATCACGATCGGCGGGAACCCGGCGCTGTCGGCGCCGAACGCCGCCCGGCTCGACCGCGCGCTCGCCGGCCTGGAGTTCATGGTCAGCGTCGACCCCTACCTGAACGAGACGACACGGCACGCGCACGTGGTCCTGCCGCCGCCGCGGCCCGCGCAGACCCCGCACTACGACATCGCGCTCACCGGGCTCGCCGTCCGCGACTACGCGCGCTACTCGCCGCCGGCCGTCCCGCTGCCGGACGGGCGGCCCAGCGAGGCCGAGATCCTCGCGCGGCTCGCCATGGCCGCCTCCGGGACGGACGGCGACCCCGCCCTGCTCGACGAAATGATCATCAAGGCGACGCTGGAGAAGGCCGTCGCGCTGCCCGGCTCCCCGGTGCTCGGCCGCGAGCCCGACGAGCTGCGCAAGATGCTCGACACCGGCACCCTCACCGAGCAGCGGCTCGACATGATGCTCCGCCTCGGCCCCTACGGCGACGCGTTCGGCGGCGAGCCCGCGCTGCGGGAGGAGCCGGGCGGCGACGCGGGCTTCACCGGCCTGACGCTCACGCGGCTGCGCGCCGAGTACCCGCACGGGCTCGATCTCGGCGCCCTCAAGCCGCGGCTGGACGAGGTCCTGTGCACCACGTCCGGCCGGATCGAGCTGTGCCCCTCCACGTGCGCCGCCGACGTCGACCGGCTCCGCTCCGCCCTGCGCGACCCGGGGACGTCCGGCGGCATGGTGCTGATCGGACGCCGCCACCTGCGGTCCAACAACAGCTGGCTGCACAACGTCCCCGAGCTGGTGCGCGGCTCCAACACCTGCACCCTCCAGCTCAACCCGGCCGACGCCGACCGCCTCGGCGTCGCCGCGGGCGACACCGTCCGGGTCACGTCCCGGGCGGGCGCCCTGGAGGCCGTCGCCGAGCCCACCGACACGATCATGGTCGGGGTGGTCAGCCTGCCGCACGGCTGGGGCCACGACCGCCCCGGGACCCGGACGCGGGTCGCGAGCCGGCACGCCGGGGTGAACGTCAACGCCGTCACCGACGAGCAGGAGATCGACCCGCTCTCGGGCAACGCCGTCCTCAACGGGGTCCCCGTCACCCTGGAGGCGGCGCGCTGACCCGTTGTTTAGCCCCTCCCGGCACCAGGTAGGTATGACTGGCCGCGGAGGAACGCGGGAGACTAGGGTCGCAACAGGCGTCCCAGCAGGACCGCGGAGGAGGGGCATGAACCGACGGGTCAACATCTTCCGGCGCGGAGAGAGCCCCCAGGCGACCGCGCGGCTGGCCGACGCCACCGAGAGGCTGGAGCACGCCGGCGCCCTGGACCGCCCCATCCGGGTCCTGTCCGGGGCCGTCCGGCGGGTGCTGCGTCCAGGGCCGGTCAAGGACGCCCTGCACGGCGTCCCGGTCGGCCATCCGGCCCACGCGCCGCTCACCGACCTGCCCATCGGGCTGTGGATGTCGGCCGCCGTCCTGGACCTCGTCCCCGGCACGCGCCGCGCCTCGCAGGTCCTCGTCGCCGCCGGGCTCGCCGGCGCCGTCCCGACCGTCCTCACCGGCATCGCCGACTGGTCGGCCCTGCACCGCGAGCAGCAGCGCGTCGGACTCGTCCACGCCGCCGGGACGGCCACCGCGAGCATGCTCTACTCGGCGTCCTTCGTCGCCCGCCACCAGGGCCGCGACGCCGCCGGGCGCGCGCTCGGCTTCGCGGGCCTCAGCGCCCTCGTCGCGGGCGCCTACCTCGGCGGGCACCTGGCGTTCCGGCAGGCGGCCGGCGCCAGCCACGCCGACCAGCTCGCCCACCTGGTCCCGCTCGGCTGGCACGACCTGTGCGCCGTCGAGGACCTCCCGGACGGCTGGCCCGTCACCCGGCGCCTCGGCTACATCGACCTGTTCGTGCTGCGGCAGGGCGAGGAGGTGCACGTCCTCGCCGACCGCTGCAGCCACCTCGCGGGACCGCTCCACCAGGGCCGCGTCCTGACCGGCGACGGCGCCGACACCTGCGTCGTCTGCCCCTGGCACGGCAGCACGTTCCGCGTGGCCGACGGCTCCGTCGTCCACGGCCCGGCCACCGCCCGCCAGCCGTCCTTCGAGACCCGCGTGACCGAGGAGGGCACCCTCCAGGTCCGCCCGGTCTGACGGCTCCGGTCTGACGGCTCCGATCCGAGGCGCCCGCGCATGCGCGCGGGCGCCTTCGCGCGTGCCCGCCGCCCTTCGGGCGATGCCGGTATGGCCCCGACCTCGGGGGGATCATGAGGTTTTCACTGATTGACCCTTTTTAATGGGGTCCGGATGTCCATTATGAGCATTTAGTCAGAGGTATGGAGATAGCCGTTGGCCGTTCCGCGATAAATCCTTCACAGTGCCCACTGATCACTATTCTCAATGTTTGCGACCAGAACGACATGCACGGAATTCCCCTCGGGAAGCGTGATCAAGGAACGATGCCGGACACCTCCGGCACCGAAGATCATTTCGTTGGGGGAAGAATGAGGACAAGCGCGCGAACCGGCATGGCACTCGCCGTGGCCGGTGCGGCGAGCGGGCTGTCGCTGCTGTCCGGCGGAGCCGTCGCCGTCGCGGCGACGGACGCGAACCACGCCGAGGCGGCGACCGGCGCCCGCCAGGCGGCCGTCTGCCGGTACGAGGTCACCGCACGGCACGGCCTGGCGGTCCGCAACGGTCCCGGCACCAGGTTCAGGCAGGTCGGCACGCTGCCGTTCCGCAAGCACATCAGCGCCGACTGCAAGAGGACCGGCTGGACCCAGCTTCGCGGCAGCGTCCCGCCGGCCTGGATCGGCAAGTGGGTCGCCGTGCGGTTCCTCAAGCAGATCACGCCCATCCGCGTCTGCCGGTACGAGGTCACCGCACGGCACGGCCTGGCGGTCCGCAACGGTCCCGGCACCAGGTTCAAGCAGGTCGGCACGCTGCCCTTCGGCAAGCACATCGGCGCCGACTGCAAGAACAGCGGCTGGACCCAGCTGCGCCAGAGCGTCCCGCCGGCCTGGATCGGCAAGTGGGTGGCCGTACGGTTCCTCAAGCCGATCAGGCCGCACGGCGGCGTCATGGCCGGTGGCGGCGGCACCTCGATGTCGAGCTTCCCGATGCTGGCCGGCGGCGGTCTCGGGGTTCTCGCCCTGGGCGGCGGCATCGCCGTCGTGACCCGTCGCCGTCAGGTGAAGGGCGTTTCCTGAGCCCATGGACAGGAGAAGGCGCGGCGGCCGGTCGAGCCGTTTCCGGTACCGGCTGGCCGCCGCGCTCATCGCGACAGGGACCGCGATGTTCGTGGTGGGATTGGTGCGCGACCATTCCGATCCGCCGCCGCAGCCGCCGTCCTCCGATATCGCGCGGCCGGCTCCGAGAAGTGCGGAACCCGGGCCGGACATCGCACTGCGGCCCTCCCATCCCGAACGCGTCAGAATTCCGTCCATCAAGGTCGACGCGCCGATCCGCCGCGTCACCACCGAACGGGACGGAACGCTCGGCGTTCCGCCGCTCGACCGGGTCCGGGAGGTCGGCTGGTGGGAGGACGGCCCGACGCCCGGCGAGAACGGCAGCAGCGTGCTGGTCGGCCACGTCGACTCCAAGTCGGGCCCCGGCGCCTTCTACCGGCTCGGGGCGCTCCGCCCGGGCCGCACGATCGAGGTCGTCCGCGCGGACGGCACGGCCCCGGCCTTCCGCATCGACCGGATCGAGCGCGTCGACAAGGACGAGTTCCCGACCGACAGCGTCTACGGGCAGCGGGGCCGCCCGGAACTGCGCCTGGTCACCTGCGGCGGCCGATTCGACCCCAAGCGAGGGCACTACCTGGACAACGTCATCGTCTACGCGTCCCTGATCCCCGGTCCCGGGAACGCCGTTCCGGGGACCCACCGCAAGTCCTGACGGCCGGTCGCCGCCGGCCGGGCCCGGCCCCGCCGAGCCCGGCCCGCGGCTGGTCAGCCGGACGGTTCGCGGCCGTCGGAGGCCACGGGGTGCTCCACCAGGGCCAGGACGCGGCTCGCCATGAAGCGGGCCGTGCGGACGGGAGTCCCCGTCCGGGTGACCTCGCTGACCTCCACGACGCCGCGCCGCGTCGCGATCTCCACGCGGCGCCCCGCCCGGCTCGCCGCGACCTCGTACGTCCGCGTCCCCTCGCCGGCGTCGATCACGATTTCGACCCTGTCGCCCTTCATCCGCGCGAACCTCCGGTAGTCGAACGTATATTCGACTTATACCCGGAACGCCTCGCTCGCAACCCTCCCAAAAGGTGCGAAAGCCCTGGTCAGGCCAGGAGATTGACGATCGCGACGACGCCCACGACGACGATCACGGCGCGCAGCGCCAGCGGCGGGATGCGGCGGCCGACCTTGGCGCCGATCATGCCGCCGCAGGTGGAGCCGGCGGCGATGAGCAGCACGACCGACCAGTCGATCCCGGCGTCGGCGAACAGCCACATGAGCGTGAACAGGATCGCGGCGGTGCCGTTCACGACGGCCGACAGGACGTTCTTGCCCGCGTTCAGGCGCTGCAGGTCGTCGTCCAGCATGATGCCGAGCAGGGCGATGAGGATGATGCCCTGCGCGGCGCCGAAGTAGCCGCCGTACATGCCCGCGAGCAGCACGCCGGCCCACAGCGTCGGGCCGCCGTGCTGCGGGCGGTGCTCGCCCTCCCGGCGGCGCAGCATCCACTTCTGCAGGCGCGGCTGCACGATCACCAGGACCAGCGCGATGACGATCAGCGCGACGACGATGACGTCGAACGCCTCGGCGGGCAGGCCGAGCAGCAGCAGGCCGCCGATCACGGCGCCGATGAAGGAGCCGGTGGCCAGGCGCGTCAGCCGGCCGCGCTGCCCCTTCAGCTCGTGGCGGTAGCCGTAGGCTCCCGTCACACCGCCCGGGACGAGCCCGATGTTGTTGGAGATGTTCGCGACCACCGGCGGGTAGCCGAGCGCCACCAGGGTCGGGAAGGTGATCAGGGAGCCGGACCCGACGACCGTGTTGATGCCTCCGGCGGCCACACCGGCCGCGAAGACGGCGGCCGCGTCAAGCAGATTCACGTCCGTCCCATCCCTGCGCTACGAGTTCCCGACGGCGCGTACATCGTAGGGATGCCGTGGCGGACGGCCGACGATCGGGGGGTCGTTTTGGGGCATCCCGCCCGGTTCAGCGGGCCGAGCGGGCGTACCAGCGGCCGTTCTGGCGGTCGATCGTCAGCGGAAGCCCGAACGTCTCCGACAGGTGCCCCGGGGTGAAGACCTCGTCCACCTTGCCCTGGGCGACGATCTGCCCGCTCCGCAGCAGCAGCGCGTGGGTGAAGCCCTCCGGGACCTCCTCCACATGGTGGCTGACCATCGCGATGGCGGGCGCGGCCGGGTCGTCGGCGAGCGCGGCGAGGCGGGCGACGAGGTCCTCGCGCCCGCCGAGGTCGAGGCCGGCGGCGGGCTCGTCGAGCAGCAGCAGCTCGGGGTCGGGCATCAGCGCGCGGGCGATCTGGACGCGCTTGCGCTCGCCCTCCGACAGGGTGCTGAACGTCCGGCGGATCAGGTCGGCGGCGCCGAGGGCCTCCAGCAGCGCGACCGCCCGGTCGAGGTCGGTCGAGTCGTACTCCTCCTGCCAGCGGCCGAGGATCGCGTACGAGGCCGTCAGCACCAGGTCGATGACCGTCTCACCGGCCGGGACCTTCTCCGCGACGGAGGAGCTGGCGAGGCCGATCCGCGGCCGCAGCTCGAACACGTCGGTGCGGCCGAGCTCCTCCTCCAGGATCGAGACGCTGCCCTCGGTGGGATGCAGCATGGCGGCGGCGATCTGCAGCAGCGTGGTCTTGCCCGCGCCGTTCGGGCCGACGATGACCCACCGGTCGCCCTCGTTGACCGTCCATGTGACGTCGCGCAGCAGGGTGGCCCCGCCGCGCCTGACCCCGACTCCGCGGAGTTGAAGCACCTCGCCTGCCATCGCGCGCCTTCGTCCCCAATCCGGTGGTCCGTGCTCCCGCTTGCAGGAAAGAACCTATGCGATCCGGGGCGGCCGTGGCCCCCCGGGATCGCACCAGGGAAGCGGCTCCGGAACACCCCCGCGCCGCGAGAGGTCCCTTACGTCCGGTGGCACCGGCGATCCGAGCGCTTATCGTGGATCGCATGCCCATTGCGGAACGCACGAGACCGAGAATGAGCACGGACGTATGAGCAGGGCCGTCGCGATCGCCCTCGTCGCCTGGGGCAACGCCTGGCTGACGGGGCACGTCGGCCTGGACGAGGCCGTCGACGAGGTCGAGAAGAGCGCGGGCCCGCAGATCGTCGGCGGCGAGCCCGCCGAGGTGACGCTGCGGCGCGGCCTCGGCGACCTGCGCGTCGGCGGTCTGGCGGCGCTACGGCTGGCCCTGCCCGAACCGGGCGACCCACTGGGACTGACCGGGCCGCCGTCCTTCAACACCGCGGCGATCGATGCGGGCGCCGCCGCCGTGGCCGTGCTCGACGGGCGGGCCATGGGGCTCGTCCCTTCGGAGGACCGGCGCGGCTCGTCCTACGTCGGCGTCCGCTGGACGACCCACGACGCGTCGGCGGCGCCGCCCGACGTCCCGTCCCTCGCGGAGGCCGACCGGCGGCTCACGCTCGCCATGCGGGACGCCACCGAGGCGCTGCTGGCCGTCGACGACTTCGCGGGCATGCCGCCCGAGATCGCGGACGCGCTGGTCGCGCCCGAGTCCAGCGGGCTCGCCGCCAGCGCCCTGCACCGGGGCGTCGTCTACACCCACAACGACTCCGGCGGCGTCCCGAAGGTCTACGCGCTGGGCCCGGACGGGAAGGTCGTCGCCGTGCTCACGCTCGCCGGCGCGGGGGCCCGCGACTGGGAGGCGATGGCGATCGGGAAGGACGGCCGCGGCCGTCCGGCGATCTTCGTTGCGGACATCGGCGACAACCTCGGCGGCGCCTGGCCGTACGTGACCGTGTACCGGATCCCGGAGCCGGCCCGGCTGGTGAGCCAGGCGCTGCGGGCGACCCGGTTCCAGATGAAGTACGAGGACGGGCCGCGCAACGCCGAGACCATGATGATCAACCCGCGCACGAACCGGCTCTACATCGCCAGCAAGCTGTTCGGCGGCAAGGTCTACGAGGCGCCGGCGCGGCTGCGGACCGGCGGCTCCAACGTCCTGCGCGAGGTCGGGGACGCCCCGCCCATCGCGACCGACGGCGCCTTCGCCCCCGACGGGCGGACCTGCGTCATCCGCACCTACTTCGGCGCCCGGCTGTACTCGGTCGGCGCCGACGGCCGCCCCGCCAAGACGATCAAGTCGCTGGACCTGCCCCGGCAGGTCCAGGGCGAGTCGGTGACCTACACCCCGGACGGGAGGTCGCTGCTGGTGGGCTCCGAGGGTGTGAACCAGCCGGTCTACCGGCTGCCGCTGCCGGAGGAGGCGCTGCCGTCGCCGGCTTCCTCCCCCGGGCACGCGGGCGCGGGCGGTGACACCACGAGCGGCCGCCGGGACGCCACCAACACCCGGATGGCGCTGTTCCTCGCCCTCGCGATCGCGGGGGCGGTCGGCTACGGCCTGGTGCGGCGACGGCGGTGAGAGCACGGCGGCGGTTCCACGGAGGCTCGGCTCACGTGACCGGTGAGCCTCATGTGACGGCGGTGGAGTCCCGACCTGACCGGCGCGATGGATGTCGGTTCCGGAGGGCGACCGGATCGTGGAAGGGGGCGACGGGCCCGCGGGGACCCGTGTGAGGATGCGGACTGTGGAGCATGAGCTGGTGGGCCTCGCGGGATCCGGCGGCCGGTGGCGCCCCGTCGCCGCGGGTCCGTTCACCGTCCTCGCGGTGGCGCTGGCGCTGCTGCCGATCAGGCCGGGGTGGCTGTGGGCCGCGCTGATCGGCGCCGTCGCCGCGTTCCCGTGGCTGCTCGGGGCGGTCCCGGAGGCGCGCCGCCGCCGCCCGCGCCCGTACTGGCGGCTGTCGTCGGCCGGTCTGGAGCGCGTCGGCCCCGGCGGGCTGACGATGGTCTCCTACGAGCGGTCCCGGATCGACGGCCTGGCCATCACCACCGGCGACGGTGTCCTGACCGTCTTCCACCGGTTCGGCCGCACCGCCGTGGGCGGGATGACCGCGATGGGGCTCGAACCGCTCGCGGTGTTCGTGGCGGCCCGCAGGCTCGGCATCCCCATGCACGTCCTGGACGGCGAGGCCGCCGACCTGCTCGACCCGGCGCTCGACGAGGCCCTGCGCGTGTCCGGGCTGGAGGACGACGTCCCCGGCGGCGGTCCCCTGCCGCGCGACCACGCGGCCGAGAAGCGCCTGCTGGACCAGGAGGCGGCCCTGCTGGCCGCGGCGCACGAGCCGCCCGCCGAGCCCCCCGCCGGCCCCGCGTCCCGCGCGACGCCCGAGGAGCAGCGGCTGGCCACGCCGGAGCCGCTCCCGAGCCGCCGCCGGATCGTGCTCCTCGGCGCGCTCACCGCCCTGCTCGGCGCCGTCATGATCGTCCGGATCGCGCTGGACGGGACGGGCGAGTTCGGCGCCCGGCTCGCCGCGGGCTGCTGGGCGCCAACGCCTTCCATTGGCGGTCGGCGACGGGGCGCCAGGCGTCGTGCCGCTCGTGGAAGAGCGCGA
>NZ_JBFARL010000093.1:0-30560 GCF_040674655.1 Actinomadura sp. NPDC049753
GCCCAAGGGATGGGTCGGGGCACAGAGGGGAATTCCCGGATGAAGAAGGCAGGGTTGACGCTCGCCGGTGTGGCCGTTCTGGGCACTGCGGCCGTCCGGCGCGGGCAGTCCGCGGGCGCGGACGATCAGCTCGGCGGCGCGGGCCGGGGCGCCGCCGCCGAGCATCACCACGTCGGTCAGCCCGTCCTCGCGGGCCTGCGCGCGCAGCTGTTCGGCACGGTCCAACACCGCGCGGCCGGGGCCGGGCTGCCCCGGCCAGCACAGCGGGCGGCCCTCCACGCCGGCGGTGGCCGCCGACGGCCACAGCGACGCGTCCTCCGAGGCGAGCCGGACCGGCACCTGGTCGATCCACAACCTGCCCAGGACCCGCTCGGCGGCCTCCTTCAGCGGACCGCGCGCGGTGATGGCCGTCTCCCCCGAGACGACGGCGGTGAAGCTCACGGTCTGCGCGCCCCCGCCACCGCGCGGACCGCCTCGATCAGCCGTCCCGCGCCGTCCACCGGGTTGCGCAGGTGCAGCCGGATGACAGGCAGCCGCCGCGCGCGCAGCGCTCGCAGCTCGCCGAGGGCGCGCGCGATCTGCAGCTGCGCCAGGCTGTAGGGGCGCCCGGGGACGGGGTGCGCGGCCAGCGCGTCCCCCGGCGCGGGATCGCCGGTGATGATCAGGAACGCGCCGTTGCCCGGGCCGTCCTTGTGCACCGGGCCGGTGGCGTGCGGGTAGCCGGGTCCCGGCCCGTAGGCGACGGGGCGCCCGGACGCGCGGGCCAGCGACGGCGCGAGGTAGCGCCCGGAGAAGTCGCCCGACAGGTACGTCATCACCGCGAGGTAGCCGTCGGACGGCACCGAGGCGACCAGGCCTCCGAGGACGGTCTGCAGCTCGGCGCCGGGCGGCCACGGGAAGTCGGCGTGCACCTCGATGTCGTCCTCGACGTACACCGGCCGCTCCGCCGTGAGCGACCCGCCCGCGACCGTGCGCAGCAGCGTGGCGGCGTCGTCCTCGGCTTCCTGGACGACCGTGCTGCCCGCCTCGAAGGGGTTCACGCCGAGCAGCCACCCGGCGACCGCCGTCGCGTACTCCCACATCAGGAACTGCGCGCCGAGCGGCGCCCACACCGAGGTGTCGGACTCGTCCTGCGCCGCCGAGCGCGGATTGACCGACACGCCGTGCACGTCGGGGAAGTCGCCCCGTCCGCCGGGCGGCTCGAAGGCCAGCACGCCGCGCCCCCGCTTGCCGGTGCCGACCGCGAGCAGCTGGGAGATCCACGCGCTCAGCGCGCCCGGCCCGCCCGGCTCGCGCAGCAGCACCTTGTCGCGGGCGAGGCCGCCCGGCCCCTGCTGCGCGCAGCCGCCGATGACGGCGCCGAGCAGCAGGCCCGGGTTGTCCTCGTTCTTGGACAGCGACGGCACCAGCGACGCCGCCTCCTCCAGGAGCCGGTCGGCGTCCGCGCCCGCCAGCACGGCGGGGACGAGCCCGTAGGCGGACAGGGCGCCGTAGTGCCCGGGCAGGTAGGGGTCGGTCAGCCCGATCCGGTAGCCGCACTGGCGGGCGAAGTCGTGCAGCGGGCTGCCGTGGTCGGTGATGACGAGGAACCGGCTCGCGATCTCCCGCTCCGACAGGCCCCGCTCCCGGAACGCGGCCGCGAAGATCCGGCGGTAGGCGTCGCCCTCCAGGGACACGCCCGCCTTGCTGGCCAGCACCACCAGCGTGCGGTCGAGCCGCTCCATCGCGAACGCGAGCGCGGCGGTGTCGCCGCCGTCCAGGACGGTCAGCTCGCCGGACGGCCGCTCGGCCGCGCCGCCTGCGCCCGCCATCGCGGGCGCCTGCGCCTCCACGATGGCCTGCGCGGCGAGGCTCTCCGCGCCGACGCCGATCAGCACGACATGGTCGAGGCCCGAGTACCGCGCCTCCGCCACCAGTCCGCCGACCTGGTTCAGCAGCCCGCGGGAGGCGAACGGCAGGTCGAGCCAGCCGAGGCGGCTGTGGTCGACCGCCCGCCGCCCCCACAGCTGGGGGTCCTTGGCGGCCAGCGCACCGGGGACGCCGCAGCTCACGAGGTAGTCCCGCGCCTGCAGCGCCGAGTCCAGCACGTCACCGCGCGTGAGTACGTCGAATCCTGACACCGTTCCCTCCCGGCCCCCATCGTTTCAGGAGAGAAAGGGCATTCGCGACCATCTCCATCGATCTTCTTGGTCGCGTCCCGGATCCGGCCGGTCGCGTTGAGTCGACCCGGCCGGACCCGGTCGGTCAGCCCAGTGCGGCCGCGAGCCGGTCGAGTCCCTCGGCGCGGTCGCGCAGGTGGATCCGGAAGGCGGGACGGCCGATCGAGCGCAGCACCCGCAGGTCGCCGAACGCCTGCGCGAGTTGCAGCTCGCCCAGGCTGTAGGGCTTGCCCGGCACCGGGACGTCGCCGGAGACGGAACCGGTGACCAGCAGGAACGCGCCGTTCGCCGGGCCGCCCTTGTGGTACTGCCCGGCCGTGTGCAGGCAGCGGGGCCCCCAGCCGAAGGTGACGGGGGCGGGACTGCGGCGGACCTTGGCGGCCCGCGCCGCCAGCAGCGGCCGCAGCTCCGCCGCCGCGGCGTCCCCGGTCCGGTCGAGGTAGGCCAGGAGCGCGAGGTAGCCGCCGTCCTCGACGTCCTCCAGCAGGACGTCCAGCGCCTCGGTGAGGGTCCGCGCGCCGCGCAGCGCGTCCTCGGGGGCGTGCACCTCGACGGCGCCCTCGACCAGCTCGGGGGGCCGGTGCACCACCGTCGGCGCGGCGCCCTCCTCCGAGCGCAGCAGCGCCGCCGTGCTCTCCCGCGACTCGCCGACGTCGGGCTCGGTGAACGGGTCGACCCCGATCACCCTGCACGCCACCGCGACCGCGTACTCCCACAGCAGGAACTGCCCGCCGAGCGGCCCGGCGACGCTCACTCCCGCCTCGCGCCCGGGGCCCGGCTCGTCCGGGCGGCGGCCCAGGATGACGCGCCGCAGGTCGCCGGTCAGCTCGAAGCCGGGCGCGTCGACGCCCTCCACCACGACCGGGAGCAGGCCCTTGCCGTCCTTGCCCATCGCCCCGGCGACCAGCTGCTCCGCCCACGCGGCGAAGCCGTCCAGACCGGACCCGAGGTCGGCGATCACCAGCTTGTCGCGGGAGCCGAGCGCAGAGGAGGCCAGCGCCGCGCCGAGCGCCAGCGCCGGGTTGTCGTAGGGCTGCCGCAGCACCGCCGCGAGCCGGGCCGCCTCGTCCAGCAGGGCCCCGACGTCCACCCCCGCGAGCGCCGCCGGGACCAGCGCCCGCGCGCCGAGCGCGCCGAACCGGCCGTCGACGTCGGGCTCGGCCGGGACGAAGTGGTGCCCGACCTCGCGGGCTGCCTGCTGGAGGCCGGAGCCCTCCTCGGCCACCACGACGAACCGGCGCGCCAGCTCGGCGCCCTTCAGCCCGGCCTCGGAGAAGGCGCGCCCGAAGACGCGCCGCAGCGACTCGGCCTCGACGCCCTCGTCCGCCACGACGACGAGCGTCCGGTCCAGGCCCGCGGCCAGGACGGCGGACACCTCGTGCGGGTCGGTGGTGTCGAGGACGGTCAGGTCCGCGCCCGCCGTCCGGCAGATCGCTTCCGCCGCCAGCGCCGGACCCCCGGACGCCGCCAGCACGACCCGGTCGAGCCCGGCGGAGCGGACCTCGCCCACCAGCTCCGTCAGCCCGTCGCACAGGTACCGCGAGGTCTCCGGCAGGCCCAGCCAGCCGAGCCGGCGGGCGGCGAGCGGGGCCGCGTCCGGTCCCCACAGCTTGGCGTTGCGGGACGCGAGCGAGCCGGGCACGCCGTCGGAGACGAGACGGTCCAGGACCGTCTCGCTCTCGTCGACGACGGCGCCGCGGATGGTGACCGAGATCCCCCCGGCGGTCACCACCGAGGTCACGCGCCGGCCTTCTTGGACTCCAGCTCGCCGGTGATGGTGTCGAGGAGCTCCTTCCAGGACGCCTCGAACTTCTCGACGCCCTCCTCCTCCAGCACCCGCACGACGTCGTCGTAGTCGACGCCGGCGTCCTTCAGCGCCGCCATGTGCGCGCGGGCGTCGTCGTAGGCGCCCCGGACGGTGTCGCCGCGGACCTGGCCGTGGTCGGCCTCGGCCACCAGCGTCGCCTCCGGCATCGTGTTGACCGTGCCCGGCGCGACCAGCTCGTCCACGTACAGGGTGTCGTTGAGGTCGGGGTCCTTCACGCCGGTCGAGGCCCACAGCGGCCGCTGGGGGCGCGCCCCGGCGTCCTTGAGCGCCTTCCACCGGTCGGTGGCGGTCTTCTCCTCGTACAGCGCGTAGGCGAGCCGGGCGTTGGCGAGGCCCGCCTTGGAGCGCAGCGCCTTCGCCTCGTCCGATCCGATCTTGTCGAGCCGCTTGTCGATCTCGGTGTCCACCCGGCTGACGAAGAACGAGGCCACCGAGGCGATCTTCGACAGGTCGTGGCCGTTCTCCCGGGCCTTCTCCAGCCCGGCGAAGAACGCGTCGATGACCTTGCCGTAGCGCTCCAGCGAGAAGATCAGCGTCACGTTCACGCTGATGCCCTCGGCCAGCACCGCCGTGATCGCCGGCAGGCCCTCCTCCGTTGCCGGGATCTTGATGAACAGGTTGGGCCGGTCCACCATCCACCACAGCGCCCGCGCCTCGGCGACCGTGCGGCGGGTGTCGCGGGCCACCCGCGGGTCGACCTCGATCGACACGCGGCCGTCCAGGCCCTCGGTCCGGTCGTAGACCGGGCGCAGCACGTCGCAGCCCCACCGGATGTCGTAGGTGGTGATCGCGCGGGACGCCTCCTCGACGTCCACGCCGCGCACCGCGAGGTCGCGGACCTGGTCGTCGTAGGCGTCGCCCTTGCTCAGCGCCTTCGCGAAGATCGTCGGGTTGGACGTGACGCCGACGACGTGCTTGTCCTTGACCAGCTCCGCCAGGTTGCCCGTGCGCAGCCGCTCCCGGCTGATGTCGTCCAGCCAGATCGACACGCCCTCGCCGGAGAGCTCCTTCAGAATGTCGCTCATCGCTCTTCTCCTCGTCGTCGTCTTCATCGCCCCGCCGGGGCGGGCGGGCGGCGTCCAGGGGTGCGCGGGCGCCGCCCGCCTCGCGGGCCGTGACTCAGTTGCCGGTCGTCTCGCCCCGCCCCGCGTGGCGCACGCCGGCCTTGATGAGGCTGGCCTTGGCCGCCGCCACCACCCGCTCGGGCGTGATGCCGAACTGCAGGAACAGGGTCTTGTAGTCGGCCGAGGCGCCGAAGTGCTCCAGGCTCACCGACTCGCCGGCGTCGCCGACGTAGCCGCGCCAGCCGAGCGCCACGCCGGCCTCGACCGACACCCGGGCGCGCACGCCCGGCGGCAGCACCTCCTGCCGGTAGGCGTCGCTCTGCTCCTCGAACCACTCCACGCACGGCATGGACACCACGCGGGTCGGGGTGCCCTCGGACTGCAGCGTCTCGCGCGCCTGCAGCGCCAGCTCCACCTCGCTGCCGGTCGCGATGATGATCACGTCGGGCCGCCCGCCCTCGGCGTCGGCCAGCACGTAGCCGCCCTTGGCGGCGCCCTCGGCGGAGGCGAGCTCGCCGCCGCGCTCCAGCGTCGCCAGCTTCTGCCGCGTCAGCGCCAGGCCGGCCGGGCGGTCGTTGTGCTGCAGGACCGTCCGCCACGCCACCGCGGTCTCGTTGGCGTCGGCGGGACGGACGACGTCCAGGCCGGGGATCGCCCGCAGCGCCCACAGGTGCTCGACGGGCTGGTGGGTCGGGCCGTCCTCGCCGAGCCCGATCGAGTCGTGCGTCCAGACGAAGGTGACCGGCAGCTTCATCAGCGCCGCCAGCCGGACCGCCGGGCGCATGTAGTCACTGAAGATCAGGAACGTGCCGCCGTAGGGGCGGGTGCCGCCGTGCAGCGCGATGCCGTTGCAGATCGCGGCCATCGCGTGCTCGCGGACGCCGAAGTGCAGCGTGCGGCCGTAGCGGTGGCCGGGGAACTCCTTGGTCTGGAACTCCTCCGGGATGAAGGACGGCTCGCCCTTCATCGTCGTGTTGTTGCTCTCCGCCAGGTCGGCCGAGCCGCCCCACAGCTCCGGCAGCACCGGCGCCAGCGACGCCAGCACCTCGCCGGACGCCGCGCGGGTCGCGATGGACTTGCCCGCCTCGAACTCCGGCAGCGCGCCCTCCCAGCCGGCCGGCAGCGTCCGCGAGGAGATCCGGTCGAACTCCGCGGCCCGCTCGGGGTTCGCGGAGCGCCACGACTCGAACGCCTTGCTCCACTCGGCGTGGTCCGCGCGGCCCCGGTCGGACACGGCGCGGGCGTGGGCCAGCACGTCCTCGGGGACCTGGAAGCTCTCGGCCGGGTCCATGCCGAGGATCTGCTTGGTCGCGGCGACCTCGTCGGCGCCCAGCGCCGAACCGTGGATCTTGCCGGTGTTCTTCTTGTTCGGCGCCGGCCAGCCGATGATCGTGCGGAGCGCGATGAAGGACGGGCGGGACGTGTCGGCCTTGGCCGCGGCGAACGCCTTCGCCAGCGCGGCGACGTTCTCCTCGTAGTCGCCGTCCTGCGTCCAGTCGACGTGGTGGACGTCCCAGCCGTAGGCCGCGTAGCGGGCGCGCACGTCCTCCGACAGCGCGATCGCGGTGTCGTCCTCGATCGAGATGTGGTTGTCGTCGTAGAGGAGGACCAGGTTGCCGAGGCGCTGGTGCGCCGCCAGCGCGCTCGCCTCGTGGCTGATGCCCTCCTCGATGTCGCCGTCGGACGCGAATGCCCAGACGGTGTGGTCGAAGGGGGACTCGCCCTCCGG
The DNA here is from genome assembly GCF_040674655.1 of Actinomadura sp. NPDC049753. Classification (NCBI taxonomy): domain Bacteria; kingdom Bacillati; phylum Actinomycetota; class Actinomycetes; order Streptosporangiales; family Thermomonosporaceae; genus Actinomadura; species Actinomadura sp. NPDC049753. The sequence continues at coordinate 6,781 of NZ_JBFARL010000093.1, forward strand.
CGCGTCCGGGTCGAACAGGCCGCGCTCGCGGCGGGCCGCCATCGCCATGCCCACGGCGTTGGCGATGCCCTGCCCGAGGGGGCCGGTGGTGGTCTCAACGCCCGCGGTGTGCCCGTACTCGGGGTGGCCGGGCGTGAGGCTGCCCCACTTGCGGAGCGACTTCAGGTCGTCCAGCGTCATCGGGTAGCCCGACAGGTAAAGCTGGATGTAGAGGGTCAGGCTGGAATGGCCGCAGGACAACACGAACCTGTCCCGCCCGGGCCAGTGCGGGTCCGTCGGGTCGTGCCGCAGGAACCGCTGGAAGAGAAGGTAGGCGGCCGGCGCGAGGCTCATCGCCGTCCCTGGGTGACCCGAGCCCGCCTCCTCGACCGCGTCCATGGCGAGGGCGCGGATCACGTCCACCGCGCGCCGGTCCTGGTCGGACCACTCAAACGTGCTGTTGTCCCTGCTCACGGAAACGCCAGGCTCCTCTCGAACCGATGTCAAAGAACCACTCTGTAATGTTGTGCGCCGGCGGCCCCGCAGACGACCCCACAAAGGACAACGCCCGGCGGTGCGGTGCCTCTTCCCCCGGCCCGCACGGCCGCACGGGCGCGGTCGCGAAGATCAAGCCCGCGCCCAGCCGCGAGCCTATCGCGCGGGAGGGCGGTCGCAGGCGGGGGCGGAGGACCGCTGCGCCGGGCCCGGGCCGCGACGCTTCATGCACCCTTGCCCGAACGCCCAGCGGACTAACCCCCCGCGCGGGTGATCCGACGGGGGATCCGAGGTCGCCCCGGGTACGGGCGGTGTGGCGGACATCGCCGCCCCGGCGCGTTCGGGCATCGCCAAAGGCGCGTTCGGTCATGGCCCCCCGGCGCGTTCGGGCATCGTCCGCGGCGCGTCCGGGCATCGTCCGCGGCGCGTCCGGCGACCCGGTGCGCGGCCCCCGCGGGGGGCGGACTACAGTGATTGCGCGGCTGACGCCAGCGGCCGCGGCAAGACGACCCAGCCGAAGTCGCACCCAGCCGAGGCCGGCCCGATCGCGGGGCACCGCCAGGGTGGTACCGATTTCCCATCCCTAGTCAGACGTGGACCCGATTGTGACGGTGCTCAGTAACAAGCGCGGGATCGACCTGGACGAGCAGGTGCCGGAGGCGCCCGAGTCCCGGCTCGCGCCGCCTCCCGCCGAGCGGGCCGCCCGGCGCGCGCCCGTCGCGAGCGTGCGCGCCTACGTGGCGCTGACCAAGCCGCGCGTGATCGAGCTGCTGCTGATCACGACCATTCCGGTGATGTTCCTGGCGGACCGGGGCGTGCCGCCGCTGTCCACCGTGCTGCTGACGCTGGCGTTCGGCACCATGTCCGCCGGCGCCGCCAACGCGATCAACTGCTACATCGACCGCGACATCGACGCCAAGATGCGCCGCACCCGGCGCCGCCCGCTGGCCCGCCACCAGGTCACCCCGGCCCGCGCCCTGGTCTTCGGGGTGACGCTCGCCGTGCTGTCCACGGCCGGGTTCCTGCTCGCGGTCAACCCGGTCGCCGCCGCCGGCTCGCTGTTCGCGATCCTGTTCTACGTCTTCGTCTACTCGCTGCTGCTCAAGCGGCGCACCTCGCAGAACGTCGTGTGGGGCGGCATCGCCGGGTGCATGCCCGTCCTCATCGGCTGGGCCGCCATCACCGGGAGCGTCGCCTGGACGCCGCTCGTCCTGTTCGGCGTGGTGTTCCTGTGGACGCCGCCGCACACCTGGACGCTCGCGATGCGCTACCGCGAGGACTACGCCGTCGCCAAGGTCCCGATGCTGCCGGTCGTGGCGTCCGAGCGCCGCGTCGTCGTCGAGAGCCTCGTGTACACCTACGCGACCGTCGCCTGCTCGCTGCTGCTGTGGCCCGTCGCCGGGATGGGCCCGGTGTACGGCGCCGTCGCGGTGGTGCTCGGCCTGGTCTTCCTGGCGGAGGGGCACCGGCTGCTGAAGGCCGTGCGCGCCGGGGTCACCGGCGTCCACCTGCGTCCGATGCGCTTCTTCCACCTGTCGAACGTCTACCTGGCGCTGCTGTTCACCGCCGTGGCGGTCGACCCGCTCCTCTACTGACCGGCGCTGGACCGGCCGGCGCTTGTCCTGACCGGAGCGCTTCCGCGCCCGGGAGCCGCCGGCGCCTTGGCGGATCGGTGCGACCTGCCGTTACGCTTCGCGGTATGGCGAGCATGGATCCCAAGGCGGTGCTCGAAGGCCGTGTCCCCGGGCGGCCTCCGGTCGGCCTGATCCTCGGCATGACCGTGTCCGGGCTGTGCGCCCTCGTCGCGCTCGGCACGGACGCCGCGCTCGGCGGGGCCGGGTTCTGGGTCGGGGTGCTCCTCGCGATCCTGCCGATCCCCGTGCTGATCGCCCTGGCCCTCACCCTCGACCGGCTGGAGCCCGAGCCGCCGCGCGCCCTCGCCTTCTCGTTCATGTGGGGCGCGGGGGTCGCCGTGCTGGGCGCCCTCGTGCTCAACACCGCCGGGATGCTGTACGTGACCGTGCCCATCTTCGGCGAGACGGAGGGCCACTTCGTCAGCGCCGCCGTCGGCGCGCCGATCATCGAGGAGACGCTGAAGGGCGCCGTCCTGTTCGGCATGCTGTGGTTCCGCCGCAACGAGATCGACGGATTCGCCGACGGGATCATGTACGCGGCCATGGTCGGGCTCGGCTTCGCCATGATGGAGAACGTCACCTACTACACGCGGGCGTTCGAGGACGGCGGCGCGCAGCAGCTCCAGGCGGTGTTCATCCTGCGCGGCCTGATCGCGCCGCTCAGCCACCCGCTGTTCACCTCGATGACCGGTCTCGGCGTCGCCTACGCGGCCACGCACCGGCGCGGCCAGATCGCCGCGCCGCTCGCCGGGCTGCTCGGCGCGATGGTGCTGCACGGGCTGTGGAACGGCGCCGCCGCGTTCGGGCTCGGCGGCCTCGGCATCGTCTACCTGCTGGACTTCTGCGTCCTGGTGGCGCTGATCGTCATCGTGTTCGTCGAGCGGCGCGGCACCGTCCGCCGCATCGAGACCTACCTGCCGATGTACGCGGGGACGGGCCTCGTGACGCCGCAGGACGTGCGGATGCTGCGCTCCATCCCCTCGCGCCGCGCCGCCCGCCGCTGGGCCCGCTCGGTCGGCGGCGCGCCCGCCGGACGCGCCATGGTCGACTACCAGCTCGCCGCGACGGAGCTGGCGCTGCTGCACAAGCGCGCCGACCGGGGCGTCGCGGACCAGCGCTGGTTCGTGGCCCGCCGCGACTCGCTGCTCGCACTGATGTCGCTGGCCAGGCAGGCGTTCCTGCGCACCCCGCCGCGTCCCGGGGCGGGCATGCAGGCCGGGCCGCCGTGGGCGCGGCAGGGCCCCTCGGGATTCCTTCCGCCGCGGCCGCCCGGCCCGTACGGCGCCTGACCCGCGGGCGCGGCCGGGGCGGCGCGGGCGTGGGCGGGGGCCGGGTCACGGCCACGGGGACCCGGCCATACGATTGGTGCCGTGGCAGAGCGAGAGTCGTCCAACCTCCTGATCCGGACCTGGAACGCCGTGTGGCGCCCGACGCCCGGGTCCCTGCGGCTGCTCGCGCTGATCGGCGTCATCGGCAACGTGGTGATCGTCGTCAGCGGCGGCGCCGTCCGCGTCACCAAGTCCGGGCTCGGCTGCCCCGACTGGCCGCGCTGCTCCGGTGACAGCCTCGTGCCGACCCACAACCCCGAGCACCACGTGCTCAACATGTCGATCGAGTTCGGCAACCGGCTGATCACCTTCGTGGTGCTGGGCGTCGGCGTGCTGGTGTTCGTCGCCGCGCTGCGGCTGCGGCCGCGCCGCCGGAGCCTGGTGTGGTGGGCGCTGGCCCAGCCGATGAGCGTGGTCGCCCAGGCGGTCATCGGCGGCATCGTCGTGCTGACCAAGCTGCACCCGGCGGCCGTCTCGCTGCACTTCCTGGTCTCGCCGGCCCTGCTGGTGTTCTGCGTCGCGCTCTGGGTCCGCGCGGGGGAGGGCGACGCGCCGCCCCGGCCGCTCGCCGGGCCCTGGACGCGCCGTCTCGCCGCCGCGCTGCTGGTCTCGTGCGCCGCCGTGCTCGTCGCGGGCACGGTCGTCACCGGCACCGGCCCCCACGCGGGCGACGCCGAGTCGCGCCGCTACGGCTTCGACATCACCGACGTCGCCCGGATCCACGGCGAGCTGGCCTGGCTCACCATCGCGCTGACGGCGCTCGCCATCGTGGCCCTGCACCGCACGGGCGCGCCCGCCGCGGCCCGCCGCCGCGCCCACGAGCTGGCCGGGCTGATCGTGCTGCAGGGCGCCGTCGGCTACGTCCAGTACTTCCTCGGCGTCCCCGCCGGCCTGGTGCTGCTGCACATGCTCGGCGCGGTGCTGATGTGGATCGCGGCGTTCCGCCTGTTCTTCGCGCTGCGCGACCGGGGCCCCGTCCCGGCCGCCGAGGCGTCGGCCCCGGCGGCCCCGCGGCCCGCCGAGGCGCCCCAGCCCGCCTGACCCGCGCTCAGGCCTTGCGCAGGAACGCGCGCAGACGCTCCAGCGGCCAGGTGTTGATGACGTCGTCGGGGGTCAGCCAGCCCCGCTGGGCGGTGCCGACGCCGTAGCGGATGTTGCGGTGGTGGCCGACCGAGTGGGCGTCGGTGTCGACGGCGAACTTCACCCCGAACCGCTTCGCGCGCCGGACCAGGTCGGCGGGCAGGTCGAGGCGGTCGGGGAAGGAGTCGATCTCCATCGCGGTGCCGGTGCGGGCCGCGGCGCGGAACACCTCGTCCCAGTCGGCGTTCACCGGCGCCCGGCGGCCGATGCTGCGGGCGGTGGGGTGCCCGATCACGTGGACGTGGGGGTTCTCGCACGCGCGGACGAGCCGCCGCGTCATGCTCGCCTCGTCCTGCGTGAAGTGGGAGTGGACGGAGGCGACGCAGACGTCGAAGCCGGACAGGAAGTCGGCGTCCCAGTCGACGCCGCCGTCGGGGTCGATGTTGAGCTCGGTGCCGTGCAGGAGCGTGAGGCCGGGGAACTGCTCCCGCAACTCGGCGATCCGCTCGCGCTGGGCGAGCATCTTCTCGTCGGTCATGCGCTGCATGACCAGGTTCGGCGCGTGGTCGGTGATCGCGTAGTACTCCAGGCCGCGGTCCCGCGCGGCGGCGGCCATGTCCTCCAGGGAGGCGACGCCGTCGGTCAGGTCGGTGTGGCTGTGCAGGTCGCCGCGCAGGTCCTCGACGGTCACCAGGCGGGGCAGTTCGTCCTTCAGCGCCGCCTCGATCTCGCCGGCGTCCTCGCGGAGGGCGGGGTGCACCCAGGGCAGGCCGAGGCGCTCGTAGACCTCCTCCTCGGTGCTGGACACGATCAGCTCGCCGGTGCGGGCGTCGAACAGCCCGTACTCCGAGAGCCGGAGCCCGGCCTTCACGGCGATCTCGCGGGTGCGGATGTTGTGGGCCTGGGAGCCGGTGAAGTACTGGAGCGCGGCGCCCCACGACTCGGGCGGGACGACGCGCAGGTCGACCTGCAGGCCTTGGGCGGTGCGGATCGAGGTCTTCTTGTCGCCGCCCGCGATGACCTCCGCGACGAACGGGAGCGCGGTGAACGCCTCCATGACCGGACGCGGGTCGCGGGAGGCGGCCAGCACGTCGACGTCGCCGATCGTCTCGCGCATCCGGCGCAGCGAGCCGGCGTGGGCGCAGCGCTCCACCTGGGGCAGCGCGGACAGGGCGGCGACGATCTCGTCGGCGACGCCCGCCGCGGTGTCGACCAGGACGCGCTCGCCGGAGCCGCGCATCAGCTCGATGCCGTGGAGGATGTTCTCCTCGGTCTTGGCGCCGAAGCCCTTGAGCCCGCGGAGCCGTCCCTGCTCGACGGCGGCGGCCAGCTCGTCGACCGAGGAGACGCCGAGCGCCTCGTAGACGGCGAGGGCCTTCTTCGGGCCGAGCGTGGGGATGGCGGTCAGGGCGCGGACCCCGGCCGGGATCTGCGTGCGCAGCTCCTCGACCTGCCGGATCGTGCCGGTGGTGTTGTAGTCGAGGAGCTTCTTGGCGATCGCGTCGCCCACCCCCGGGATCCGCCGCAGCCCGGCCAGGTCGAGGCCGGCGATGTCGCCGGGGTGCCCCGCGACCGCCCGCGCCGCCTTCTCGTACGCCCTGATCTTGAACGCGTCGCCGCCCGTGATGGCCAGTAGGTCGGCCAGTTCCTGGATGAGGGCCGCAGCCTCGTCGTTCGCCCGTGCCATGAGCCGAGTCTAGAAGCCGGGTACGACGGTTTCCGGCGCTCAGCGCAGGGGCGCGACGGGCCCGCCGGGCCGCTCGGTCCGGCCGCGCACGACCTCGTCGGCGATCGCCGCCACCTGCTCGTCGGGCAGCCGCCGGTAGCCGTCGGCGGTGACGACCGCGATCGTCGGGTAGATGCGCCGGGTCGGGTCGGGGCCGCCGGTGGCGCTGTCGTCGTCGGCCGCGTCGTAGAGCGCCTGGACGCAGACGGTGGCGGCGTCCTCCAGGGACAGGTCGTCCCGGTAGAGCTTCTTCAGCGCGCCGGCGGCGTACGGGGAGCCGGAGCCGTCCGCGTGGAAGCCGCGGGCCTCCTGCGGGGCGCCGGTGATGTCGTAGGTGTAGATCCGCGCCTCGCCGGAGTCGGGGTCGAGGCCCGCGAACAGCGGGACGACCGCGAGGCCCTGCAGGGCCTGCGCGAGGTTGGCCTGGATCACGGCGCCGAGGCGGCGGGCCTTGCCCGGCAGCGACAGCGGGACGGTCTCCATCTTCTCGTAGTGCTCCAGCTCCACTTGGAACAGCCGGACCATCTCCAGCGCCAGCCCGACGGTTCCCGCGAAGGCGACGGCGGAGTACTCGTCGGCGCGCTGCACCTTGTCGAGCTCGCGGTAGGCGATGCGGTGCCCCTGGGTGGCGCGCCGGTCGCCGGCCATCATCACGCCGCCCGGGAACGTCAGCGCCAGGACCGTCGTCCCGTGCGGCAGCTCGGGCGCGTCCCCCTCGGGCACCCGGTTGACGGGCAGCAGCTCAGGGGAGTGCAGGCGCAGGAAGTCGACGAACGACGCCGACCCCGCCTCGAAGAACTCGGGCGGAATCCCCTGGTCCTCGCTCCGGCCGATCACGGCGGCTCCTCTCCGGCTTGATGATCGCGACGTCCCGATCCTTCCACGCTGCCACACGGGGCCGCCACCGCTCAGGCCTCCGGCGCCTCGGGCGGCTCCTTCTGGCTCCGGGTCGCGCCCGCGCACGCGACGATCACGCAGCAGATCGCCACCCACTGGCGCGCCGTGAGGATCTCACCGAGCAGCGCCACCCCGACGAGCGCCGCCACGGCGGGCTCCAGGCTCATGAGGACCCCGAAGACGCGGGCGGGCATCCGCCGCAGCGCCTCCAGTTCGAGCGAGTACGGGATCACCGACGACAGCAGCCCCACGCCGAGGCCGATCAGCAGCAGGCGCGGGTCCAGCAGGGCGGTGCCCGCGGACGCCACGCCGAGCGGAAGGATCGCCACCGTCCCGACGACGCTGGCGAGCGCGAGGCCGGTGGAGCCGGGGAACCGCTTGCCGGTCGCGGCGGTGAGCACGATGTAGCCCGCCCAGCACGCCCCCGCCAGCAGCGCGAACGCGATGCCGACCGGGTTGAGGGCCCCGCTGCCGCCCCTGGCGAGCAGGACGACGCCGGCCCCCGCCAGCACGACCCACAGTGCGTCGCGGGGACGCCGGGAGGCGACGATCGAGACCAGGAGCGGCCCGAGGAACTCGATCGTGACCGCGACGCCCAGCGGGATCCGCGAGAACGACTGGTAGATCGAGTAGTTCATCAGCGCCAGCGCCAGCCCGAAGCCCGCGGCGATCGCGAGGCTGGAGCGCGAGTGGTCGCGCAGGACGGTCCGCAGCGCCTTGCGGGTCAGGAATCCCAGCACGACCGCCGAGGTCAGCAGCCGCATCGTCACGATGGCGCTCGGCGGCAGCCGGTCGAACATGTGCTTGGCCAGGCCCGCCCCGACCTGCAGGGAGATGATGCCCATCAGGATCAGCGCGGGCGGCGGCACCGACCCGAGGGACAGCCTCCGCGAGGACAGCGCCCGCGCCCAGGTGGGCCGGGCGGGGCGGGACGCGCCGCCGAACGAACCGGGCGCCTCAGACAGGGCCATGTGCTACTCCCACTTGAAGAAGCGGGCGGCCAGGAAAAGGCCGGCGGCGGCCCACACGGCGAGGACCGCCAGCGGTTTGCCGGGGAAGGCGGCGCCGTGCTGGAGGACCTGGCGCAGCCCGTCGGAGAGCGCCGAGATCGGCAGCAGCTCCAGGGCGGACCGCACCCCGGCGGGGAAGCGGTCCAGCGGGAAGACGACGCCGCCGAGGGCCAGCAGCAGGATGTAGACGAGGTTGGCGGCGGCGAGGGTGGCCTCGGCGCGCAGCGTCCCGGCCATGAGCAGCCCGAACCCGCTGAACGCGGCGGTGCCGAGCGCCAGCAGGACGACCACCGAGGCGGGGTCGCCGTGCGGATGCCAGCCGAGCGCCAGCGCCACCGCGCAGACCACCGCGGCCTGCACGGCCTCGACCGCGACAACGCTGAGCGTCTTGGCGGCGATGAGCCCGCCGCGCGGCAGCGGGGTCGCGCCCAGCCGCTTGAGGACGCCGTAGCGACGCTCGAAGCCGGTGCCGATGGCCTGGCCGGTGAACGCGGTGGACATCACCGCGAGGGCGAGGATGCCGGGTGCGAGGAAGTCGACGCGGCGGCCCGCGCCGAGGTCGACCAGGTCCGTGGCGCTGAACAGCGCGAGCAGCACCACCGGGATGATCAGCGTGAGCAGCAGCTGCTCGCCGTTGCGCAGCACGGCGCGGAACTCGTAGCCGGCCTGGGAGAGGATCATCCGCGGCAGCGGCGCGGCGCCCGGTGCGGGGGCGAGGTCCAGTGGGGCGGTCACGAGCGCAGCTCCCGTCCGGTGAGTTCCAGGAAGACGTCCTCCAGCGTGCGCCGCTCGATCCGCAGGTCCTCGGTCATGACGCCGTGCGAGGCGCACCAGGCGGTGACCGTGGCCAGCAGCTCGGGCCGGACGTCGGCCTCGATCAGGTAGTGCCCGGCGGGCGACTCCTTGGCGGCGCTCCCGGCGGGCAGGGCCGCGAGCAGCTCCTCCAGGCCGAGGCCGGGACGGGCACGGAAGCGCAGCTGGCGCTCGGCGCCGGTCAGCTCCTCGGGGGCGCCCTGCGCGACGACCCTGCCGCCGTCGACGATCACGACGTGGTCGGAGAGGCGCTCGGCCTCCTCCATGTTGTGCGTGGTGAGCACGACCGAGACCCCGGCGGCGCGCAGCTCGCCGATGAGCTCCCAGGTGGCGTGCCTGGCCTGCGGGTCGAGCCCGGTGGTGGGCTCGTCGAGGAAGACCAGCTCGGGCCGCCCGACCACGGCGACGGCGAGGGAGAGCCGCTGCTGCTGCCCGCCCGACATCCGCCGGAACGGGGTGCGGGCGTGTGCGGTGAGGCCGAGCCGCTCCAGCAGGGCGGAGGTGTCGAGCGGCGCGGTGTGGAACGAGGCGACGAGCCGCAGGAACTCGCCGGCTCGGGCGGTGCCCGGCACGCCGCCGGACTGCGGCATCACCCCGACCCGCGGGCGCAGGGCGCGCCCGTCGGCGGCGGGGTCCAGCCCGAGGACGCGGACGGTGCCCGCGTCGGCCCGCCGGAATCCTTCGCAGATCTCGATGGTGGTGGTCTTGCCGGCGCCGTTCGGGCCGAGCAGCGCGGTGACCGCGCCCCGGGCGGCGCTGAGCGACAGGCCGTCCACGGCCGTCACCGCGCCGTAGCGCTTGGCGAGGGAGCGCAGTTCGACCGCGCCGTCTCCGGGGGGTGTCATGGTGACGAGTTTAGGTCCGGGGCGCGACAGCTCCGCGCCCGGTCCCGGCCGTCCCCGCGTGAACTCGCGGTAAAGCCGGCCGGTGGAAGTCGATCTAGTTTCGCCGCCGCGCCCGGGGGAATCCGCGATCTGGGGGAGCCGCGGCGCCGTGGCCGGGCTCCGGGGAGGTGGGGATGGCGTTCCGCGTCGATTCGGAGGTCGGGCGGCTCCGGGAGGTACTGCTGCACCGGCCCGAGCTGTCGCTGAAGCGGCTCACCCCCTCCAACGCCGCCGGGCTGCTGTTCGACGACGTGCTGTGGGTCAGGCGGGCGGTGGAGGAGCACGAGGAGTTCGAGGACGTGCTGCGCGCCCAGGGCGTGCGCACGCACCTGCTGATCGACCTGCTGGGCGAGACCATCACGATTCCCGAGGCGCGCCGGCACATCCTCGACAGGGTGGTCGACCCGCACTGGTTCGGCCCGCTGGCCACCGACGCCATCCGCAACTGCTTCGACGCCATGGACGTGGCGGAGCTGGCCGCGTTCCTGATCGGTGGCATCACCAAGCGGGAGATGCTGGAGCGGATGCCCGAGCCGGCGTCCATCGCGTTCCACTCGATCGGCATGGACGGGTTCGTCCTGCCGCCGCTGCCCAACCACCTGTTCACCCGCGACACGTCCTGCTGGATCTACGACGGCGTCTCGATCAACACGATGCGCATGAAGGCCCGGATGCGCGAGACGGTGAACATGGAGGCGATCTACCGCTGGCACCCCCTGTTCGCGGCCGGGTACGACAGGCCCGCCGAAGGCGGGTACCACGTGTGGAACCGCGGCACCGCGATGGCGCCGGCGACGCTGGAGGGCGGCGACGTGCTGGTCCTCGGCAACGGCGGAGTGCTGGTCGGGATGAGCGAGCGCACGCAGCCGCAGGCCGTGGAGATGCTGGCCCAGTCGCTGTTCGCCGCGGGATCCTGCGACCGGATCGTCGCCCTGCGGATGCCGCGCAAGCGGGCGTTCATGCACCTGGACACGGTCCTGACGATGGTGGACCACGGCGTGTTCACCAAGTACGGGGGGATGGGCATGCTGCCGTCCCACACCGTGGAGCCCGGCGACAACGAGAAGGAACTCAAGATCAAGGATCATCCGGCGGAGGACATGCACCGGGCCATCGCCGCCGCGCTCGGGCTGGACGACATCAAGGTCCTCTCCCCGACCCAGGACGTGTTCGCCGCCGAGCGCGAGCAGTGGGACGACGGCGCGAACGTCCTGGCCGTCGCGCCCGGCGTTGTGATCGCCTACGAGCGCAACGCCACGAGCAACAACCACCTCAGCCGCAACGGTGTCGAGGTCATCACGATCCGGGGAAGCGAGCTCGGCCGGGGCCGCGGGGGTCCGCGCTGCATGAGCTGCCCCCTCGTCCGGGACGCCTGATGGCGGCCCGTCTGCGCGGGCGCAGCCTGCTCAGGGAACTCGACTTCGCCCCGGACGAGTTCGCGTACCTCATCGACCTGGCGGCCGACCTGAAGGCCGCCAAGCGCGGCGGGACGGAGACGCGGGCGCTGGCTGGCAGGAACATCGCGCTCATCTTCGAGAAGACCTCCACCCGCACCCGCTGCGCGTTCGAGGTCGCCGCGCACGACCAGGGCGCCCACGTCACCTACCTCGACCCCGGCGGGACGCAGATCGGCCACAAGGAATCGATCAAGGACACGGCGCGTGTCCTCGGGCGGATGTACGACGGCATCGAGTACCGGGGCTCCGGCCAGAGGCGCATCGAGGAACTGGCCGAGCACGCGGGCGTCCCGGTGTGGAACGGCCTGACCGACGAGTGGCACCCGACGCAGATGCTCGCCGACATGCTCACCATGCGCGAGCACAGCGGCAGGCCGCTGCACCAGGTCGCCTACGCGTACCTGGGCGACGCGCGCAACAACATGGGGCACTCCTACGTGGCGGCCGGCGCGCTGCTCGGCATGGACGTCCGCATCGTCGCCCCCCGCGCCCTCTGGCCCGACGAGGAGGCGGTCGTCGGGCCGTCCCGCGCGGTCGCGGCCGGGACGGGCGCGAGCATCACCCTCACCGAGGACGTCGCCGACGGCGTGCGCGGCGCCGACTTCGTCGTCACCGACGTGTGGGTGTCGATGGGCGAGCCGGCCGAGGTGTGGGACGAGCGGATCGCGCTGCTCACGCCCTACCAGGTCAACGCCGAGGTCATGCGCGCCACCGGCAACCCCGCCGCCAGGTTCATGCACTGCCTGCCGGCCTTCCACGACCGGGGGACCGCCGTGGGCGAGGAGATCTACCGCAGGACCGGCCTGGACGCCCTCGAGGTCACCGACGAGGTGTTCGAGTCCGAGGCGTCCATCGTCTTCGACGAGGCCGAGAACCGGATGCACACGATCAAGGCGGTCATGGTGGCGACGCTCGGCTGAGCCGGGACCGCCGGGGAGGGGGAGGACGCATGCGCGTGGTCGTCGCGCTCGGAGGGAACGCGCTGGTCAAGCGGGGGGAGACGCCCGACGCCGAGCTCCAGCGCGGCAACGTCGACCGGGCCGTGCGGTCGCTGGCGCCGCTGGCCGAGCGGCACGAGCTGATCATCACGCACGGGAACGGGCCGCAGGTCGGGGTGCTGGCGCTGGAGAGCGTCAACGACCCGAACCTGACCCGGCCCTACCCGCTGGACACGATCGGCGCCGAGACCCAGGGCATGATCGGCTACTGGATGCTCCAGTCGCTGCAGAACGCGCTGCCCGGCCGCCAGGTGATGGCGATGATCAACCAGACGCTGGTGTCGGCGGTGGACCCGGCGTTCGAGAACCCCACCAAGTTCGTCGGCCAGGTCTACGAGCGGGAGGAGGCGGAGAAGCTCGCCGCCGAGTACGGCTGGACCGTCCGGGCCGACGGGGACCGCTGGCGCCGCGTGGTGCCCTCCCCGCGGCCGCAGCGGGTGATCGAGACGCGGCTGATCAGGGAGCTGGTCCGGCTCGGCACGGTGGTGGTGTGCGCGGGCGGCGGCGGCATCCCGGTCTTCCGCAACGACGTGGGGCGGCTGGAGGGCGTCGAGGCGGTGGTCGACAAGGACCTCACCGCGGCCGTCCTCGCCGAGAGCATGGACGCCGACGCGCTGCTGATCCTCACCGACGTGCCCCGCGTGATGCGCGGCTTCGGCACGCCGGACGCGCAGGAGATCACCCACACGACGCCGTACGAGCTGCGCGGCGAGGACTTCCCCGCCGGGTCGATGGGCCCGAAGGTCGAGGCGGCGGTGAGCTTCGTCGAGCGGACGGGCGACATGGCCGCGATCGGGACGCTCGACCAGTGCGAGCGCATCCTGGAGGGAACCGCGGGGACGATCGTCACCCCCAACGCCACGTGGCCGCTGGCGAGCACCCTGTGAGCGCCGGGACCGCGCCGGAGGCCTTCGCGCGGAGCCTGCTGCGGACCAAGCCCGTCGACCTGATCGTCGCCGAGGGCGGGCAGGGCGAGGGCGGCGAGCTGAAGCGCACGATGAGCCTGCTGCAGCTCACCCTGTTCAGCGTCGGCGCGACCCTCGGCACCGGCATCTTCGTCGTCCTCGGCGAGGCGGTCCCGCTGGCCGGGCCCGCGGTCGTGCTGTCGTTCGTCCTCGCCGCCGTCACCGCCCTGTTCTCGGCGCTGTCGTACGCCGAGCTGGCCGGGACGATCCCCGTCTCCGGCTCGTCCTACTCCTACGCGTACGCGACGCTGGGCGAGCTCGTGGCCTGGGTCTGCGGCTGGTGCCTGCTGCTGGAGTACGCCGTGTCGGTGTCGGCCGTGGCGGTCGGCTGGGGCTCCTACCTCAACGCCTTCCTCGACGGCGCCGCGGGCTTCACGATCCCGGCGCAGATCAGCAACCCGCCGGGGGAGGGCGGCCTCGTCAACGTCCCCGCGGTGATCGTGGTGCTGTTCGCCACGGCGCTGCTGCTGCGCGGCACCTCCGAGAGCGCCGCCGCGAACACGGTCATGGTCTTCCTCAAGATCGGCGTGCTGCTGTTCTTCTGCGCGATCGCCTTCACGGCGTTCCGGTCGGGCAACATGGCCCCGTTCGCGCCGATGGGATGGGCGGGCATCAGCGCGGCGGGCTCCAAGGTGTTCTTCTCCTACATCGGCTTCGACGCCGCCTCCACCGCCGGGGAGGAGGCCAGGAACCCGCGCCGCGACCTGCCCCTGGCGATCATCATCTCGCTGGCCGTCGTGACGGCGCTCTACGTGCTGGTCGGGCTCGCGGCGGTCGGCGCCATGCACTGGACGCGGTTCTCGCTCAGCGGCTCGGAGGCCTCGCTGGCGCAGGTGCTGAACTCGGTGAGCGGGCGGACGTGGCCGTCGGTGATCCTCTCCCTCGGCGCCGTGATCGCCATCGCGAGCGTCGTGCTCACCGTCATGTACGGGCAGACCCGCATCCTGTTCGCCATGTCGCGGGACGGGCTCGTCCCGCACGTCTTCCAGAAGGTGAGCCCGCGGCGGCGCGTCCCGGTCGCCAACACCGTCATCGTGGCCGCGTTCATCGCGATCCTCGCCGCGGTGATCCCCCTCGGCCGGCTCGTCGACGCCACCAGCATCGGGACGCTGTTCGCGTTCGCCCTGGTCAGCGTCGGCGTGATCGTCCTGCGCCGGACCCGGCCGGAGCTGCCGCGCAGCTTCCGCGCGCCGCTGTACCCGGTGACGCCGCTGGCCGGCGTCGCCCTGTGCGTGTATCTGATGGTCGGCCTCGGCGGCGTCACCTGGACCGTCTTCGCGATCTGGACCGCCGTCGGCCTGGCCGGCTACTTCCTGTACGGCCGCCGCCACTCGCGCCTGGCCGCCGGGAACGGAGGGCCCATCGGAGGGAGCCCGCATGAGTGAACCGAAAGGCATGGATCCGGACGGCATCGATCGGGACGGCATGGATCCGGACGGCGGCGCTTCCGCCGCAGGCGATTCCGGCGGAAGCGAACCGGACGGGCTGCGCGTGGTGGTCGGGTACTCGCCCGACGAGCGCGGCGACGACGCCCTCGTCCTGGCCGCGCTGATCCGGTCGGCGGACCGGTCGAGCCGGCTCGCGCCGCTGACGGTCGCCAACGTCCATCCGCCCGCCTGGCCCGCGCACGGCCCCGCCTCGGTGGACGCCGAATGGGTCGCCTACCTCAAGAGCCAGGCGGAGGAGGCGCTGGCAAGGGCCGCCGCGCGGCTCGGTGAGCTCCAGGTGCCGCGGCCGGACCTCGACCTGCGGGTGCGCGCGCACCGGGGCAGCGGGCGCGGCCTCATCGAGGTCGCCCGGGAGGTGGGCGCCGACCTCGTCGTCATCGGCTCGGCGCCGGGCGGCCGCCGCGGCCGGATCGCCATCGGCAGCACCGCCGACCAGCTCCTGCACGACTCGCCCGTCCCGGTCCTGCTGGCGCCGCGCGGGTACGCCGACGAGTCGCTGCGCCACCACCGGGCGCTGGGGCCCGACCGCGCGGCGCGGCGGCTGGAGCGGATGACCGTGGCGTTCTGGCCGCGCCGCGACGTCGAGGGCCCGCTGCTGGCCGCCGCGGCGCTCGCGCGGACGCTGGGGCTGCCGATGCGGCTGCTGACGCTGGTGCTGCGCCCGGCCGCCGTGGCGGCCAGGTTCGGCGGCGTCGGCGGCGCGCTGGACCGCCAGGTCGCCCAGGCCGACGAGGACCTGCGGGAGGCCGCGGGCCTGCTCGGGGCGCGCCTCGGGGACGGGATGCCGGTGGAGCGGCTCGCGGAGGTCGGGACCGGGGTCGCCGGCACGCTCGGCGCCGTCGATATGCTGCCGGGTGAGATAGTCGCCTGCCTGCCCGGCCGCCATGGACCGCTGCGCAAGGTGTTCCTCGGGGAGGGCTCCGGCAAGATCGTGCGGGCCGCGCCGTGCCCGGTGCTGGTGCTGCCGCGCGGGACCGGCGCGAGCCGGGGAGAGGCGGCCTCCGGCGACGACGGCCCAGCTTAGGTAAGGCTTACCTGCGTGAGCTACGACATCGGCATTCCGGTGTTTCGCGGGAAGTAATTACGGCACACTGATGTTGTGAAAAACGTGGGCGAGGATCAGACGAGCACCAGGGGCGCCGCCGTGCGCCCCGTCGGCGTGCCGTCCGGCCAGCCCGAGCGCGACACCCGCGCCCGGGTGGCCAGGCTGATCCTCGAGCACGGCCCCGTCACCGCGTCCACGCTGGGGGAGCGCGTCGGCCTCACGCCGGCGGCCATCCGGCGGCACCTGGACGCGCTGCTGGCCGAGGGCATGATCGAGGTCCGCCAGGCGCGGGTGCCGCAGTCCCGGCGCGGCCGGGGTCGTCCCGCCAAGTGGTTCGCCATCACCGACGCCGGGCGCAGCGCCTTCGTGCACGCCTACGACGACCTGGCGACCAGCGCCCTGCGGTTCCTCGCCGAGACGGCCGGCGACCACGCGGTCGCCGAGTTCGCCCGGCGGCAGATCGCCGACCTGGAGCGCCGGTACCGGCCCGTCGTACAGGACGCGCCGGCCCACCAGCGGGTCCGCACGCTCGCCGAGGCCCTGTCGGGGGACGGCTACGCGGCCGCCGCCGCCAAGGCGCCCCAGCCGGGCGGCGGCGAGCAGTTGTGCCAGCACCACTGCCCGGTCGCGCACGTCGCGGCGGAGTTCCCCCAGCTGTGCGAGGCCGAGACCGAGGCGTTCAGCCGGCTGCTGGGCACTCCCGTGCAGCGGCTCGCCACGATCGCGCACGGCGACGGCATCTGCACCACCCACGTCAGTTCCCGCTCGCTGTGCGGGACCGGCGAGACCGGCGAGGGCGGCGCCCGCGCCGCGCACGCCGCCCCTGGCGGGGACACGGCGGACGCGGGGGCGTCCGCCGGAACGCATCTGACCAGTGACGAGGAGTCCGGAGGGACCTCCCTATGACTACGGCAGCCCACCCGGAGCTCGAAGGGCTCGACAGGTACAAGTTCGGCTGGGCCGACTCGGAC
This sequence comes from Actinomadura sp. NPDC049753, assembly GCF_040674655.1. Lineage (NCBI taxonomy): Bacteria > Bacillati > Actinomycetota > Actinomycetes > Streptosporangiales > Thermomonosporaceae > Actinomadura > Actinomadura sp. NPDC049753. The sequence continues at coordinate 23,511 of NZ_JBFARL010000093.1, forward strand.
GCCGCAGGCGCCTCGGCGCGGCGCGGCCTGAACGAGGACGTCGTCCGCGACATCTCGGCCAAGAAGAACGAGCCTGAGTGGATGCTCGACCTGCGCCTCAAGGGGCTGCGGCTGTTCAGCAAGAAGCCGATGCCCACCTGGGGTTCCGACCTGACGGGCATCGACTTCGAGAACATCAAGTACTTCGTGCGCTCGACCGAGCAGCAGGCCGCGTCCTGGGAGGAGCTCCCCGAGGACATCAAGAACACCTACGACAAGCTCGGCATCCCCGAGGCGGAGAAGCAGCGCCTCATCGCCGGCGTCGCCGCCCAGTACGAGTCGGAGGTCGTCTACCACAAGATCCGCGAGGACCTTGAGGAGAAGGGCGTCATCTTCGTCGACACCGACACCGGCCTGCGCGAGCACCCGGAGATCTTCCAGGAGTACTTCGGCTCGGTGATCCCGGTCGGCGACAACAAGTTCGCCGCGCTCAACACCGCCGTGTGGTCGGGCGGCTCGTTCATCTACGTCCCGCCGGGCGTGCACGTGGAGATCCCGCTCCAGGCCTACTTCCGGATCAACACCGAGAACATGGGCCAGTTCGAGCGGACGCTGATCATCGCGGACGAGGGCTCCTACGTGCACTACGTCGAGGGCTGCACCGCCCCGATCTACAAGTCCGACTCGCTCCACTCGGCCGTCGTGGAGATCGTCGTGAAGAAGGACGCCCGCGTCCGCTACACGACGATCCAGAACTGGTCCAACAACGTCTACAACCTGGTGACCAAGCGCGCCGTCGCCTACGAGGGCGCCACCATGGAGTGGGTGGACGGCAACATCGGCTCCAAGGTCACCATGAAGTACCCGGCGATCTACCTGCTCGGCGAGCACGCCAAGGGCGAGACCCTGTCGATCGCCTTCGCGGGCGAGGACCAGCACCAGGACGCCGGCGCCAAGATGGTGCACGCCGCGCCGAACACCTCCAGCAGCATCATCTCCAAGTCGGTGGCGCGCGGCGGCGGCCGCACGTCCTACCGCGGGCTGGTGCAGATCCAGGAGGGCGCCGAGCACAGCAAGTCCACGGTCAAGTGCGACGCGCTGCTGGTCGACCAGATCAGCCGGTCCGACACCTACCCCTACGTCGACGTCCGCGAGGACGACGTGGAGATGGGCCACGAGGCCACCGTCTCCAAGGTGTCCGAGCAGCAGCTGTTCTACCTGATGAGCCGCGGCCTCACCGAGGACGAGGCGATGGCGATGATCGTGCGCGGGTTCGTCGAGCCGATCGCGCGCGAGCTGCCGATGGAGTACGCCCTGGAGCTGAACCGGCTCATCGAGCTGCAGATGGAAGGAGCCGTCGGCTGATGGGGCTGGAGCAGAAGCCTCTCTCGACGCTGCACGAGAAGGCGTCCTACGACGTCGCCGACTTCGACGTGCCCACGGGGCGCGAGGAGGAGTGGCGGTTCACCCCGCTGCGCCGCCTGCGCGGCCTGCACAACGGCACGGCCGAGGAGGGCGGCAAGGTCCTGCTGGAGGTCGAGGCGGCGCCGGAGGTGACCGTCGAGACGGTCGGCCGCGACGACGATCGCCTCGGCAGGGCCTACGTCCCCACCGACCGGGTCAGCGCCCAGGCGTGGACCTCCTTCACCCAGGCCACGGTCGTGACCGTCCCGAAGGAGACCGCGGCCTCCGCGCCGACCGTGCTGCGGCTGCGCGGCGAGGACGCCTCGGCCGCCGCCTACGGGCACATCGCGATCGTCCTGGAGCCGTTCGCCGAGGCCACCGTCGTGCTGGCGCACCGGGGGTCGGCGACCTACGCCGACAACGTCGAGTTCGTCGTCGGCGACGGCGCCCGCCTGTCGGTGATCAGCCTTCAGGACTGGGCCGACGACGGCGTCCACGTCTCCCACCAGCACGCCCGGCTCGGCCGCGACGCCCGGTTCGTGTCGCACAACGTCTCGCTCGGCGGCGACGTGGTGCGGATCTCCCCGTCCGTCGCCTACGAGGGGCCCGGCGGCGACGCGGAGCTGTACGGGGTGTACTTCGTCGACGGCGGCCAGCACCTGGAGCACCGCCTCCTGGTCGACCACGCCGTCCCGCACTGCCGCAGCCGCGTCGACTACCGCGGCGCCCTGCAGGACCGGGACGCGCACGCCGTCTGGATCGGCGACGTGATCATCCGCGCGGAGGCCGAGGGCACCGACACCTACGAGCTGAACCGCAACCTCGTCCTCACCGACGGGACGCGGGTCGACTCCGTGCCGAACCTGGAGATCCTCACCGGCGAGGTCGCCGGCGCGGGGCACGCCTCGGCGTCCGGGCGGCTGGACGACGAGCACCTGTTCTACCTCCAGGCGCGGGGCATCTCCTTCGACGAGGCGCGCCGCATGGTGGTCCGGGGCTTCCTCGGCCAGCTCGTCGAGCGCATCGAGGTCGTCGAGGTGCGCGAGAAGGTGCGCGAGGCGATCGAGGCGGAACTGGACCGGGGAGCGGCCAGGTGACCTACGTGAAGGTGTGCGCGCTGGACGAGGTCCCCGCCGACGGGGCGCTCGGCGTCGAGGTCGACGGCACGCCCGTCGTCATCGCGCGGAGCGGCGCCGACGTGTTCGCGCTGAACGACATCTGCTCGCACGCCGAGGTCTCGCTCTCCGAGGGCGAGGTCTACAACGGCACCATCGAGTGCTGGCTGCACGGATCCTGCTTCGACCTGCGCAGCGGCAAGCCCACCAACCCGCCGGCCACGCAGCCGGTCGCCACTTACAAGGTCAGGGTCGAGGGCGGCGAGGTCTACGTCTCGCTCGCCGGCGACGACTGACCGCACGACGAAGGACTACACGCACTATGGCCACGCTTGAGATCCGCGACCTCCACGTCTCCGTCGGCGACGGCTCCGACGGCGCGAAGGAGATCCTGCGCGGGGTCGACCTGACCGTGAAGGCCGGCGAGACCCACGCCATCATGGGGCCGAATGGCTCCGGCAAGTCCACCCTCGCCTACGCGGTCGCCGGCCACCCGAAGTACGAGGTGACGTCCGGCTCCGTCACGCTGGACGGCGAGGACGTCCTGGCCATGTCGGTCGACGAGCGCGCCCGCGCCGGGCTGTTCCTGGCGATGCAGTACCCGGTCGAGGTGCCCGGCGTCTCGGTGTCCAACTTCCTGCGCTCGGCTGTCACCGCCGTGCGCGGCGAGGCCCCGAAGCTGCGCGAGTTCTCCAAGGAGATGAAGGCCGCGATGGACGCCCTGTCCATCGACCCGGCGTTCGCGCAGCGCAGCCTGAACGAGGGCTTCTCCGGCGGCGAGAAGAAGCGGCACGAGATCCTCCAGCTGGAGATGCTGAAGCCGAAGGTCGCCGTGCTGGACGAGACCGACTCCGGCCTCGACGTCGACGCGCTGAAGGTCGTCTCCGAGGGCGTCAACCGGTTCGCCTCCGGCGACACCGGCGTCCTGCTCATCACGCACTACACGCGCATCCTGCGCTACGTGAAGCCCGACTTCGTGCACGTGTTCGCCGGCGGCCGCGTCGTCGCCGAGGGCGGGCCCGAGCTGGCCGACGAGCTGGAGAACGAGGGCTACGAGAAGTACGTGAAGGCGGGCGCGTCCCTATGAGCGGAACAGGGAGCCTTCTGCCCGAGGAGCTGAAGAAGGACTTCCCGCTGCTGCAGCGCACGGTCCGCGGCGGGCGCCCGCTGGTGTACCTCGACTCGGGGGCGACGTCGCAGAAGCCCCTCCGGGTGCTGGACGCCGAGCGGGAGTTCTACGAGCGGCACAACGCGGCGCCGCACCGCGGGGCGCACCTGCTCGCCGAGGAGGCGACGGAGGCCTACGAGAACGCCCGCGCCTCGATCGCCCGGTTCGTCGGCGCCACGCCCGCCGAGATCGTGTTCACGAAGAACGCCACCGAGGGCATCAACCTGGTCGCCTACGCGATGAGCAACGCGGCCACCGCCGGCCCGGAGGCCGAGCGGTTCGCCGTCGGCCCCGGCGACGAGGTCGTGGTGTCGGAGATGGAGCACCACGCCAACCTCGTCCCGTGGCAGCAGCTCTGCCGGCGGACGGGCGCGACCCTGCGCTGGTTCGGCATCACCGACGAGGGCCGCCTCGACCTGGACGACCTCGACGGCATCGTCAACGAGCGCACGAAGATCGTCGCGCTGACGCACCAGTCGAACGTCCTCGGGACCGTTCCGCCGATCGAGCGGATCGTGGAGCGTGCCCACGCCGTCGGCGCGCTCGTCCTGCTGGACGCCGCGCAGTCGGTGCCGCACCAGCCCGTGGACGTGGCCCGGCTCGGCGCCGACTTCCTGGTGTTCTCGGGGCACAAGATGCTCGGCCCGACCGGCATCGGCGTGCTGTGGGGGCGCGGCGAGCTGCTGGCGGCCATGCCGCCGTTCATCACCGGCGGCTCCATGATCGAGGTCGTCCACATGGAGGCGACCACGTTCATGCCGCCGCCGCAGCGGTTCGAGGCGGGCGTCCCGATGACCGCGCAGGCGGTCGGGCTGGGCGTGGCCTGCGACTACCTCGCCGAGCTCGGCATGGACCGCGTGCACGCCCACGAGGAGGCCCTGGTCGGCTACTCGCTGGAGCGTCTCGGCGAGATCTCCGGGGTCCGCGTCATCGGCCCCGGCACCACCGAGGCACGCGGCGGCGCCGTCTCGTTCACCGTCGACGGCATCCACCCGCACGACGTCGGGCAGGTCCTGGACGAGCTGGGCGTCGAGGTCCGCGTCGGCCACCACTGCGCGTGGCCGATCTGCCGCCGCTTCGGCATCCCGGCGACCACCCGCGCGACGTTCTACCTCTACAACACCCTCGGCGACGTGGACGCGCTCGCCGACGGGGTGAGGCAGGCGCAGAAGTTCTTCGGCACCGCCTGAGGAACACGCCCTGCCGCGCCCGGGTTGTAGCGAGAAAGGCTTGGAAAGGACGCCATGCAGCTGGAGGCGATGTACCAGGAGGTCATCCTGGACCACTACCGCAACCCCCTGCACAAGGGGCTGCGGGAGCCGTTCGAGGGGGAGGCGCACCACGTCAACCCCACGTGCGGCGACGAGGTGACGCTGCGCGTCCACCTGGAGGGCGAGGGTCAGGACGCCACGGTCGCCGACGTGTCCTACGACGCCATGGGCTGCTCCATCAGCCAGGCCAGCGCCTCGGTGATGTCCGACCTGCTGATCGGCAAGTCCGTCAAGGAGGGCATGGCGGTCGGCGAGGAGTTCCTGGCGCTGATGCAGTCCCGCGGCCAGGACGTCGCGCCCGACGAGGACGTCCTGGAGGACGCCGTCGCCTTCGCCGGGGTCTCGAAGTACCCCGCCCGGATCAAATGCGCCCTGCTCGCCTGGATGGCGTGGAAGGACGCGACCGCCCGCGCACTCGGAGAGGCATCATGACCGACACGCCCGCGACCGACACGCCCGCCCAGGAGGCGCCCGACGCCGAGGCGCCCGCGACCGCCGCCTCCCCCCAGGAGGAGGAGATCCTGGAGGCCCTCAAGGACGTCGTCGACCCCGAGCTCGGCATCAACGTCGTCGACCTCGGCCTGGTGTACGGCGTCGACCTGACCGACGAGGTCGCGACCCTGGACATGACGCTCACCAGCGCCGCCTGCCCGCTCACCGACGTGATCGAGGACCAGGCCCACAGCGCGCTGGAGGGCCTCGCCAAGGACGTCAAGATCAACTGGGTCTGGCTCCCGCCGTGGGGCCCCGACAAGATCACCGACGAGGGCCGCGACCAGCTCCGCGCTCTCGGATTCAACGTCTGACCCGCGCCGCGCCATGAGGCCGCGCCCCGTCCGGGGCGCGGCCTCACGCGTTCTCGGCGGCACAGCGGAGCGCCTGGTCCATCAGGGCGTTGAGGTCGGTCAGCGCGCGGCCGGCGCCGGCGAGTTCGTCACTCCGGCCGTGCTCGCTCGGCGGTGTCCCGGGCGGCGCCGTCCCGCGGCCTGGGCGGCCAGAGGGTGGTCGTGACGGGCCACAGGGCCCAGACCGCCAGGACGAACCCGAGGCGGCCCAGCCAGGCGTCCAGGGCCCGCGTGCGGTCGGCGTCGCCGACCAGGGCGATCATCGCCAGGAGCAGGGCGCAGGCGATGGCCGTGGCGAGCGCGGCCTTGCCGAACTCGCGCCACTCGTGGCGGGCGCGCGCCGCCCCGTACTTCGGACTGCGGGTGGGCGGCGGGCCGCCGGCGAAGCGGTGGGCGAAGCGCTCGTCCGCCCAGCGGACCATGCTGTGGCCGAACGCGACCGAGTAGCCGAGGTAGGCGGCCGACAGTCCGTGGGCGGAGCCGGCGGTGGCGCCGCCGCGCAGGTCGACCGCCGTGGCGGCCAGCAGGACCAGGTCGACCAGCGGGACGCTCAGCAGGAGCACCGCGCCGGTGCGGCGCAGGCGCAGCGCGTAGCGGGCGAGGAGGCCCGCGGCGAGGAGGACCCAGAAGCCGATCTCGCATCCGGCGATCACCGCTAGCAGCACGTGGAACCCCTTCTCGACGGCAGGGATCCCATCGTCCGCCCCGGGGCGGGGGCGAATCGTCGTCTGCGATGAGGTTCCGCGGGTCGTCCGAAGGATGTACGCGCGCTCCTCACCTGGACGGACGAGACACCCCGGGCGGGATGCTGAGATGGACCCGTGCACAGGCTCCGAGGTCTCACCACGCGCCAGGACGCGCTGCTCGCCGTCGCCGCGTTCGCGGGCGGTCTGGTGGTGCTGGCGGCGCACGGGCACACCGTGTGGTCCGACGGCTGGAACCCCTCGTTCCGGCTGCGCCTCGTCCCGCTGGTCGGGATGTGCGCGGCGATGCCGCTGCGGCGGACCGCCCCGCTCACCGGGCTGCTGCTGGCGACGCCGTTCAACTTCGCCGACGTCGCGTTCGGGCCGAGCCTCGCCACCGCGATGATCTACGGGGACGCGCTGTACGCGGCGAGCCTGTACGGGCGGCGCCGGACGGCGGAGTGGCTGCTCGGGGCGACGCTCGCGGCGAGCGCGGCGGTGGCGGTCGCCGCGGCCGCGGCGGTGCGCGGCGTCGCGGTCGGCGTGCTCGGCGGGTCGGTCGCCGGGGTGGTGTGGGTGACGCCG
>NZ_JBFARL010000094.1:0-30366 GCF_040674655.1 Actinomadura sp. NPDC049753
CTGCTCGTCCGGGCGGGGCAGCCGGCACGTCACCGTCTCCTCGAACGTGATCCGGTAGCCCGCCTCCTCCAGCCGGGAGTAGATGCCGCCCGGGCCCGTGTCGACCTCGCGCAGCACCGGGATCTCCTCCACGATCTCAAGGATCACCCAGGTCGTCGCCGTCTGGACCGGCGGCTCCCCCACGACGCCCTGGACGCGCGCCCGCTCCAGCACCCGCGTCCCGACCGGGACGTCCAGGCGGAACGCGAGCCGGTCGTCGGCCTCCACCTCGGCGACGGCCGTCCGGGTGAACGGGGTGCGCCCGTCCCGCCGCGCCGACACGTGGAACCCGCGCCACCCCCCGACCTGCCGGGTGATGTCGGACGCCGCGCGCCGCACCCGCGGAGCCTCCCGCACCTGCGCGCCCGCGCCGTGCCGCAGCTGGACGAGGCCCTGCTCGGCCAGCAGCCGCAGCGCCCGCCGGACGGTGGAGCGGTCGGCCTCGTACACGCGCGCCAGCTCGCGCTCGGACGGCAGCCAGGCCGCCGGGTCCAGCTCGCCCTCGACGATACGAGCGGCGAGCGCGTTGCTGATCGCCTGTGCCTTCGCGGGGGGTCGCGGCATACCAGATCCTGCTCCAGGTCGGTGCATTGACCTCATACCGTACAGATCCCACTCGCTCCCGCCCCCTCTTGGGGTTGCGGCGAACGCATTGTGGTCAGTGTTTGGTGGTTCTATGGTAGACCTACCAGGAACCGACCGAGGGAGCCCCGCTTCATGTCGGCGACCATGTGCATGCCCGGTTGGCACAGCGAACGCTCCGACGCCGGCCTCCGCGCGACCCGCGTCACCCCCCTGTCGGACTACCAGCTCCTCAACGGCTGCCTCGAAGAGATCGTCGCCGCCGACGAGGGCGAGCTCTGGCTGCTCTGCGACGCGCAGACCCGGCTGGCCGAGCGCGTCGCCACCGCCGAGCGGCTGCGGTCCTCCCGCCACGCCGGGCAGCCCTGATCAGCCCCGCCGCAGGCTGACGACCTCGCCCGACTCCCCGACCGCCGCACGGGCCGGCGGCATGATCCGCTCCCCCGCGTTGTCGGCCAGCAGTGCCCGCGCGCGCAGCACGATCTCCAGGTCGAAGCGCAGGTCCGGATCCAGGAGCTGGTCGCCGAACAGCTCCTCCAGCTGGCGCAGCCGGTACCGGACGGTCTGCGGGTGGACGTGCAGCCGCATCGCGACCTCGTTGGCGTTGCGCCCCGACTGCAGCCACGCCAGCAGCGTCTCGGCGAGCCGGTCCTGCTGGCTGGCCCGCAGGTGCGCCAGCGGCGCGAGCCGCAGGTCGGCCAGCGAGGTGATGAGCCCCTCGTCCTGGAACAGGATCAGCGTGGACATGTGCTCCACGCTGCGGATCACGCCGCTGTCGGCCTCGATCACGCCGCGCTGGACCAGGCACAGCGTCTTGCGCGCCCACTGGATCGAGCGCGCCGCCTCCATCAGCGGGACGGTCGGGCCGACGACGGCGAGCGTCCCGGACAGGGCGCGGTCCACGAGCTTGGCGCGGCCGGGCCCGTCCGGGTCGGGGATGATCAGGCTGGGGGTGCGGCGGGTGAGGTCGGCCAGCACGTCCGGCGGGAACGCGGGCTGGCGGGTGTCGGCGTGGTGCCGGCCGAGCGCGACCGCGGCGACCGTCCGCGGGACGGGCCAGTGCGCGGCGGCGGCGAGGTCGGCGATCGCCTCCTGCGCGGCCGGCGGGTCGGCGAACAGCAGGTCGAGCAGGCGCTTGCGGCGGCGCTGCATCTCCCCCGCGACCGCCGCCTTGGCCTGCGAGAACCCCTCGGCGGCCGCGTGCGCCAGCTCGTCCTGGAACTGCATCAGGACCTCGCCGACGGCGCCGAGCGTGCGCGGCGGCACCTGCAGCGCCTCGGCGCCCTCGGTCATCCGGCGCCACGCCACCATGCCGCCGACCCGCATCGCCGTCTGCATCGCGTCGAGGCTGCGTCCCTCGCCCGCCTCGCCGCGGCCGATGGCGCGGAAGAAGTCGGTCACCGGAGCGGGGTCGTGACCGGGGTCGGCCACCCGCTCGACGAAGAAGTGGAGCACGCGCTCCACGGCGAGCCGGAGGGTCCCCGAGTAGGAGCCGTCCCCCGGCCGGTCGTACTCCCTGACGCGCGTCTGAATCTCCTGGATCATGTCGTCCGCCACCTCGTCGAGGTGGGGTCGCATGTGATCCGCCAGTTCCCTCGGCAGATCCGCCCACGGGCGCCCGCTGGTGGTCGAACCGTCGTTCGCCACAGAACCTCCCAGCTCCGTCCCCCTGCGTTGCGCGCCGTTCACACGGGGTAATTACTTACTTATGGGACCTGTGTGGGGCAAATCATGACCCGCGACGTGCCCGGGGCGCAAAGTCTAGGTCGACGAACGACCAGGTTCGGCCGGTGACGTGAGAAAAATTCACAAATTTCTCCGCCCGGAGAAGCGGCCCCGTGACTTCGCCGAGACAGCCCCTGATCGACAGGGCGCCCACCCCGGACTCAGCCCCGGCGCGAGGCCGGGCCCCCGCGTGAGACTCACCTGACCCCGCGGCCGTATCGCTCTCAACCGAGGCTTCGCGCCCGAATCCTCCAGGTTGGCCGGACGCGGCCAAACCGACGTCCTGACACCCCTACCGCGGGACTCGATCCGGACCGCACCACTACGGACAGTGACCGCCCTCTGTGCATGATCGGCGCCGCGGGCTTCATCGTGCCTGGCGACTCCCCGCGCCGCGGCCGTCCGGCCGGCTTCGCACCGTCCCGGGATCGGGCTTCCACGCCGCCGAAGGGCGGCAATTTATCACCGCCCTGCCCCTCCCAACAATGATCAAGCCGGTGCGAAAGGCGGGACGGTGACGCCCGCGCGTCCTGCGTGTGTCGGCTGTGTTGCCTCCGTGTGACATCCACGGACGGTCACGAATGTGTGCCACCTCACGTGGCGCACGCAACACACCCAACAACCCAGAGAGGAGAGAACGCTATGCGTAGCGAGCTCTCAGTACAGCTGCAGCGGATGCGGTGGCGAAACCCCGCAGACGCCGCGGCGACCGCCGTCGCCGCCGGCATCGCCGGCGTCATCGGCCGGAAGTACGAGTCGCCCGACATCGGCGAGACCGCCGTCATCGGGAACGGTCACGGCCGCCTCGCGGTCTTCGGCCCCGACGGGAACGTCTGCTCGTGGAACGTTCCCTTCGGCCACGGCGTGCCGGTCTGCAACGGCCTGTACGACGGGACGGAGGACACCGCGTTCCGACTCGGTGTCGCCGGCGAGGACCGACCGACCGACATGCGGTTCAAGGCCAACTCGGCCACCCTGGTGTCGACCTGGACGAGCCCCAAGGGGCACGCCCGGGAGGAGGCCGTCATGGTGGGGTCCCCGACGACCCCCGACGGCAACCAGCTGGTGCGAAGGCTCACCTGTGAGAGGGGGAGCGTCACCGCCAAGCTGGACTTCCGCCTCCGCTACGGCCACGCGGGCGAGCAGCCGGTCCAGTGGACCGTCCTGCGCTCCGGGCGCGGCTTCACGGAGTACGTCGCCACCGTGGGGAACGTGAAGATGTTCTTCACGACCAACATGCACCTCACGTTCGGGGAGGGCGGGACCTCGGTCAGGGGGTCTCTGCCCCTGAAGGCCAAGAAGTCCGCCTTCTTCGCGGTCGGGGGACACGACAGCCTGTCGCCGAGGACCGACAAGGAGGCCAAGCGCCTCTTCGCCGAGTCCGAGAACGGCTGGCTGGAGTACGTCCAGAGCCTGCGGAACCTCCGCGGCAAGTACGCCGGGGTCGCGATCCGAAGCGCGATCAACCTGCGGCTGCTGGGCTTCGGGAACGGGGGCTCGTTCTACGCGGCCGCCACCCGGAGTCTCCCGGAGGACGACCCGCTGCTCGGCCTGGCCGTGCGGTGCTGGGACTACCTGAAGGACTGGGAGCGTGACGGCGTCCTGACGGTGCTCAGCCTGACGGACGCGGGGGACCAGAAGGTCCTCCTGGCGCGGTACCAGTGGTACAAGAAGCTGCACGACATCAGCCACAGGCTGGCGATCATGCACGAGGTCGACGGCGGCAACGTCGCGAGCAACGGCGAGGTCGTCATCCCCGGGATCGGTCACCGCGGCTCGGTCTACCGCGTCGGCAACGGCGCGGGCGACCAGAAGCAGCACGACTGGATCTCGTACGCGGCGGAGGTGTGCTACCGCCTGGCGCTCCAGGGCCTCATCGACCTGGAGTTCGTGGCGCCCCTGGCCGAGCAGGCCAAGGCGGCCATGTTCAAGCCGTGCTCCGGCGTCTGGGAGATCCGCCCCGCGGAGAACCAGGAGAACGGCGCGAAGTTGCGGGTCTACGCCTCGGCGCAGATCCTCAACGGCCAGGCTCTGGCCTACTTCTCCAAGATCTTCGAGATGGCGGGGGAGCAGGAGAAGGCCCGGGAGTACAAGGCCCTGGCCGCCAAGGTCATGCCGTGGGTGCGGGACAACTGCGTCAAGCGCGGCGTCATCGTGGCCGCACCCGACATGCCCGTGCTGGACTCGTCGATCCTCCTCGCCTTCATGCAGGCGCCGGACATGTTCGAGTCCAGGGACGAGGAGCTGGTGCGCGCCACGGCGCTCGCCATCGACGAGCCCCACACCACCGTGGGTCCCCTCAAGGGGCTCCGCGTCGGCAAGGGGCACGTCCGCTACCACGCGGCCGAGTTCCAGGACGGCATCTCCCTCGCCGAGGAGGGGCTGTTCAACAACATCACGGGCTGGCTGGCCATCGTGTTCCTCCAGCTCGGCATGCTCCAGCGTGCCGAGACCCTCATGGGGGAGCTGATGGGCACCTTCAACCGGGTGGGGCAGGCCTCCGAGGAGAACACCCCCGGGGGCCGCGCCCTCGGAAACCTGAACCAGGCGTACGTCTACCAGGCCGTCATCTGGTTCGCCCTCCTCTTCGAGGCCCTCATGGCCGAGATCGAGGAGGCGCAGGTCGCTGAGGCGGTCTCGCGCACCAGCCGCGCCGTGTAACTCGCGGAACGGCAGCAAGTGAATCGTGTCGGCCCGCGCCTTCGGGCGCGGGTCGGCACGACCACACCAGTACACCGGTCCGGCTCGTACCCTTCGGGGCACGAGCCGGACTCTTGTGTGAAACGACGCGATCGCCCCCAGGCCAAGGCGTCAGTCGAAAAGATCCTCAGCCGAGTCGGCGCTGACGGCACGCTGGATCCACCGCTCGATCTGCTCGGGGTCCGTACATCCCTCGACCCGCGCGCGGATGTTCTCGGGAACATCGAGACCGCGCGCCTCAAGCATGAGCAGCAGCGCCTTCACCTCCCCCTCGGTACGCCCTTCGACACGCCCCTCGACACGCCCTTCGACACGCCCTTCGGCGCGGCCCTCGGCGCGGTGGGTGAGGGCGAACTCTGACTGCCACTCGTAGTTGTCGATTTTCACCGTTTCCTCCAGGAGTTTGCGGGCGGCGTCAGAGAACCGCGACAGTACGTAGTCATGATAGAGCGCCCCGGTGTCACCGCTGAGGGAGCCGATGGCAGCGGACAGGCCTCGGATGACGGCTTCCGCCTGCGGGCCGTCCGCGTGGGCGGGGGCGCTGAGGACCGCCAGTTCGGGGAGGCGGCGGGCCCGGTCCGGGTCGGTGATGGGCGGCAGCATTCCGGGATGGACGGTGAGGGGTTCGAGCACCCATTTGGGGTGGCCCATGTCGATGGGGGCGGCGCATCCTCTTGCCGTGGCCTGGTCGGGACACAGCACGAGAAGCATCACGGGGCAGCGGCGCCGGAGGCGCAGTGACGCCAGGTAGGCGGGCCAGCTGAAGGTCTTCTGGCTTAAGACTCGCAGCTGGGATTCCACTACGACGCCCAGGGTGGGCGACTCCGGGTCGCCGAGCGACGGTGGCGTCACAGCGCAGTTCGGCGGGGTTGGTGTCGGCGTAGGACTCCGATGCCAGCGTGGCTCGCGCGTTGCCGGACACGTCGAGTCCGAAGACGCTCCGCAACATCTCGGGGACGAGCTGCGGCCTGTTGCGGACCATCTCCAGCGGCAGCTCGTGGTTGTTGGTGGGCATGAGAGCAAGCTAAGAGTAATCAATTGGCAACGTAGAGCTATCGAGTCGTTTCCGTCCCTGCGGGCCATGGCAGAGAGGATCCCGATAGCTCGATCGCGCCATCGAGCTGGGCGGGGAGGGCGGTCGCGTTGCTGGTCAGGGGAGGAGGTGGTCGAGCAGGAGCCATGCGCCCAGGGCGGTCATCGCGGCTCCGGATAGGCGGGTGACGGTGCGGGCGGCTGCGGGGCGGGGGTCAAGGACTGTGCGGGTCAGGGTGCCCAGGCAGAGGTAGAACGCGGCGCAGGTGGCCATGAAGGGCAGGCCCAGGACGGCCAGTTGCGCGGGGAGCGGCCAGGCGTCACGGGGATCGGTGAACTGGGGCAGCAGGGCCACGAAGATCAGCAGGCCTTTGGGGTTGAGGCCGCTCACGCCGACGCCGCGCAGGAAGGTGTTCCAGTCGGTGCCGGCGCCGGTCCGGACGTCGAGGGGGGCGGGGCGGGCGAAGGTCGTCGCGCCGTGCCAGATGAGGTAGAGGCCGCCGACGACGGTGAGGCCCGTCAGGGCGGACGGGGAGTCGGCGACCAGCGCGCCGACGCCTGCCGCGACGATCGCGGTCACCGCGGCGTAGCCGGTGACCAGCCCGGCCACGGCGGGCACGACTCCGCCGCGCAGTCCGGTGGAGAGGGTGAAGGCCCAGTCCGCGCCCGGGACGGCGATGAGAAGCAGCGACACCGTCCAGAACGCGAGCACCGATCCCGCTGCCATCGCATTCCTCCCCTTCTGGAGGCCATTACGGGGAGAATACGATTGAACTGGTGGAAAGTGGTTTCGACTTTTGGCGGATCAGAAGCATTTTGTGGAAGAATCTGCTTTGTGGACGCCATCGATCGGAAGATCCTTGCCGTGCTCCAGGAGGACGGCCGGTTGACGGTCACCGAGCTGGCGGCGCGGGTGGGGTTGAGCGTCTCGCCTTGCCACCGGCGGCTGCGGGAGCTGGAGCGCGGCGGCACGATCCGCGGGTACCGCGCGGTCGTGGACGCCGCCGCGCTCGGCCTGACCTTCCAGGCGCTGGTCTTCGTCACCATGCGGCAGGAGGACCGCGACACGCTGCTCGGCTTCGAGGCCGCCGTCGCGCGAGTGCCGGAGGTGGTGCAGGCCCAGCGCCTGTTCGGCGACCCCGACTATCTGCTGCGCATCGTCACCGCTGATCTGAAGGCCTATCAGGAACTGGAGGACGACGTCCTCGCGGCGTTGCCTGGGGTGCAGCGGCTGAACTCCACGCTGGTGATGAAACACGTCGTGAACGATCGGCCGCTGCCCACCTGAGCTACTGCCTGACGATCCAGTGGTCGTTCGCGCCGGCGCGGACGAATTGCAGGGACGGGCACAGATAGTCGCGGGGGTTGGGGGTCGCGGTCGGCTGCCAGGGCGAGTCCGAGGCGGTCGCCGGGCTCCAGGCGCCGTTCCGGCGGAGTTGGATGGAACTGCTCTCGAAGACGACGTTCTTCGCGTCCGCGCAGTAGTAGGCGTTGCCCGTGCTCGGGTCGCGGGTCGCGTAGATCTCGAAGATGTCCCAGCCGTAGGTCAGCGAGCTCGTGTCCCGGCCCGACTTGCTGTAGAAGAGGCTCCAGGAATTCGTCGTGTAGTTGTAGAGGTACGCCGACCACGCGTTGGTGGAGGCGTTCGTCCTGACGAGCTGGACGCTGTAGGCGGGGCGCCCGTTCACGCTCTTGGTGTAGGTCCGGAGGAAGTTCGCGTCCATCTTCACCTCCTTGGCGGGCCCGTTGCCGCCGCACCAGTCCCAGGCCCAGATCTCGTTCCCGACGGCCTGGGAGTAGACGGTCGTGATCTCCATGCAGGACCCGGCGGCCTTGATGGTGGGCGTGTAGGTGAAGTCGGCGCTGTTCGACACCCGATAGCTCGTGTCGACGCTGTGGGTGGCCGTGAGCCCGTCGTGGGACCCGGCGGCCGGCTCGACGCCCCAGAAGTGATGGATCTGCTCGCGGCGCAGGCGGGAGCGGTGCAGGTCGCGGAATCTCTGCACGGCCTCGGCGTTGCGGGCGTCGGGGATGAATGTGCGGGCGCCCGCGACGTGTCCGCGTTTCGCGGCGGTCGGGTCGGGAGCGGAGGGGGCCGCGGAAACGTTCGCGGCGGGAATGGCGGTAAAGGCGGCGAGAACGGCGCAGGCGAGCAGGGTTCGACGCTGCATCACGCGACTCCTTTTGGCGGGGGCGGTCTGCTAGCGCGCGCTGTTGCCGTCCCAAAGAATCGCTATCCGCGCCTCGTACTGTCAACGAAACGTTTTTCAACCCGCCTTCAGAAGGCGTAGAAGAAAAGGGACGGGCCCCGCGCCCCGGGCCCGTCCCGCGCGCGTGTCAGCGGCGGTAGAGGTTCAGCTTCTCCTCGCCGATGCGCTCGCGCAGCGCGGGGTCGTCCACGCCCTGGCCCTCGCCGGTGGCGGCGCACAGGACCGCGACCTTGCCGATGTGCTGGTTCGTCTGGACGGCCCGGGTCGCGTCCCCGGCCTCGTCCAGCGGGAAGACCTTCGACAGCGTCGGGTGGATCATGCCGAGGCCGATCAGCCGGTTGATCTCGACGGCCTCGTGGTAGTTGAAGCCGTGCGAGCCGATGATGCTCTTCAGCCGCATCCACAGGAACCGGTTGTCGTACTCGTGCCGGTACCCGGTGGAGGAGCCGCAGGTGACGATCTTGCCGCCGCGCTTGGCGACGTAGACGGACGCGCCGAACGTCTCGCGGCCGAGGTACTCGAACACGATGCCGGGGTCCTCGCCGACGAGCCGGCGGATCGCCTCGCCCAGCATCCGGCCGGCCTTCGGGTGGCGCAGGCCCTGCTCGCCGAGCTCCAGGTCGTTGCGGTTGATGATGTGGTCGCAGCCCTGCGAGCGGACGATGTCCGCCTTCTCCTCGGAGGAGACCACGGCGACGGGGATGCCGCCGCCGTTCTTCACGAGCTGCGTCGCGAACGAGCCGAGCCCGCCGGTCGCGCCCCAGATCAGCACGACGTCGCCCTGCTTCATGCGGGCGCCGTGCGACCCGACCAGCATCCGGTAGGCGGTCGCGGCGCACAGCGTGTTGGAGCCCGCCTCCTCCCACGTCAGGTGGGCGGGCTTGCGGATCAGCTGGTTCGCCTTGACGATGCAGTACTCGCCGAGCGACCCGAAGTTCGTCTCGAAGCCCCACGCGAGCTGGCTCTCCGACATCATGCCGTCGTCGTAGGAGCCGTGGTCCTCCTCGTCCACGTAGGACGGGGACAGCACGACCTTGTCGCCGACCTTCCAGCTCTTCACGCCGCTGCCGGTGCGCACGACGACGCCCGAGCCGTCCGAGCCGAGGATGTGGTACGGCAGGTCGTGCCGGGCGCCGTACCAGCCCTGGCGGCCGAACTTCTCCAGGAACGCGAACGTCGGGACCGGCTCGAAGATCGCCGACCAGACGGTGTTGAAGTTGATCGCGGCGGACATCACCGCGACGACGCACTCGTCGGGCGCGAGCTCGGGCATCTCGACCTCGCCGACGTGCAGGGAGCGGCGCACGTCCTTGTCGGTCTGGCCCTCGAAGATCCCGACCTCGTCCTTGCGGGTGAACGCCGCGCGGAAGCGGGTCGGCAGGTCGATCTCCTGCAGCTCGGGACCGCTCGCGCCGGACCGGACGGCGTCGAGCAGGGCGTGGGACGGGCCGGGGTGGGCCATGGGGATGTCCTCCGTGGAACGGGTTCGGGGGGCGGCCCTCAGCGGGCCGTGATCGGCGCGGGGACGGTGTCGCTCTCCCGCCGTCCCGCGAGCCGGGCCTCCAGGTGCGCGGCGAGAACGCCCACACCGGGCGGATCGAGCAGGTTGAGATGGTGCGCACCGGGGATCGTGACGATCTCCAGGTCGGCGCAGAGCCCGCCGAAACCGTTGGTCCCGTCGAGCACGTAGCGTGCGTCCCGCACGGCCCAGGGGGTCTCCTCGGGCGCGTAGTAGAGGACGACGTGCCCGTCGTAGGGCTCCGGCTTGTACGCCTCCAGGGAACGGGTGTCCTGGTGGGACGTGAGCTGGTGGGTGAGCGCCGCCGGGGGGATGTGGTCGACCAGGGGCGCCGCACGCTCCATGACCAGGGCGAACTGCGACTCCTCGTCCAGCCCGGACAGCTCCTCGTAGGTGAGGGCGACCTCCAGGCCGTAGGTCTCGTTGATGTAGTCGGCGAACGCGGAGAAGCGCCGGGCGAGCGTGTCAGACTCGTCGTCCACCGCGAGCGGGAGGCCCGCGTCGAACAGCGCGACGAACTCGACCTCGCGGCCCGCCTCCGCCAGCTGCCGGGCGGTCTCGTAGGCGAGGACGCCGCCGAACGACCAGCCGCCGAGCCGGAACGCGCCCTCGGGCTGCGCCTCCATCAGGTGCCGGACGTAGCGGGCGGCGCGCTCCTCGACGGGCGGCGCGTCCTCGAACCGCTCCAGCCCGTACACCGGCTGGTCGTCGCCGAGCAGGTCGACGAGCTGGCGGTAGCAGGCGGTGGTGCCGCCGGCCGGGTGCGCGATGAAGATCGGCCGCCGCCCCCCAGGCCGGTCATTGTGGGGGGACGACCCCCCACGCCCCCCGGAACCGCTCCTGTTCAGCGGCCGGACGGTCTGCCGCGCCGCCTCCTCGTCGGCCGCCCTGAGGTACTCGGCGACGTTCTGCGCCGTCGGCGTCTCGAACAGCTCCCCGCGGGTGACCTCGCCGCCGACCTCCCGCGCGACGAGCGCGACGACCCGGTCGGCGTCGAGGTCCCGGCCGCCGAGGTCGGCGAAGAAGTCCGCGGTGACGCCGACGCGGTCGAGGCCGAGGACGTCCTCGAAGATGCGGACGGCGAGGCGCTCGGCGGCGTCGCGCGGCATGACGTACCCGGACTCGGCGTTCGACACCGCCGCGGGGGCGGGAGAGGGGGCGGCGGCGTCGGCGAGGCCGAGCTCGCCGGCCGCCCACTCCTCGAAGACGTTCACGCTGGCGCCCTGGAGCAGCACCGACGCCGGGACGGTCAGCCCGAGGTCGTGCTCGACCCCGCTCTTGATCCGGACCGCGACGAGGGAGTCGAGGCCGAGGTCGGTGAGCGGGACGGACGGGTCCAGGCGCTGCGGGTCGAAGCCGAGCACGGCCGCGATCCGGTGCCTGACCTGCGCGGCGATCATCTTGCGGGCGGTGGCCGGGTCGAGGTCCCCGAGCGCCTCCACGCCGGGCCAGTCGCCGGCGTCGCCCGCGCCCAGTTCGCCGGCCGCCTCGGTGAGCGCGGCGAAGTAGGGCATGTTCCGGATCTCCGGGAACAGGCCGACGGCGGTGGCGGGGTCGAAGCGCAGCACGCCCGTCGCCGCCCTGCCGTGCACGAGGAGCGCCTCCAGCGCCTCCGCGCCCTCCGCCGGGCTGATCGGGTCGATCACGGTGACCGACGTCTCGGCGGCCCCGCCGACCCGCGACCACGTGCCCCAGTTGATGGTCGTCCCGGGGCGCCCGTTCGCCCGCCGGTACGCCATGAGCGCGTCGATCGCGGCGTTCGCGGCGGCGTAGGCGGCCTGCCCCGGCGAGCCGAGCAGCGCGGCCGCCGAGGAGTGCGTGACGAGCCAGTCGAGGTCGAGGTCCCAGGTGGCCTCGCTGAGCCGCCGGGCGCCCTCGACCTTCGCCGTCCACACCCTGTGGAGATCCTCCGGGCCGAGGTCGGCGATCAGCCGGTCGTCGATCGCTCCGGCGCCGTGCACCACCCCGCACAGCCGGGTCCCGCCCTCCTGGGCGACCGCGACCAGGCGTTCGGCGGTGCCGGGCTGGGCGATGTCACCGAGCACGACGCCGACGTCGACGCCGTCCTCGCGCAGGCGGGCGATCACCTTCTCGGCGTCGGCGTCGGGGCCGCCGCGCCCGGACAGGACGATGCGCCCGGCGCCCCGCTCGGCCAGCAGCCGCGCGGTGACCAGGCCGATCCCGCCGTACCCGCCGGTGATGACGTACGCGCCGCCGCGCCGGACGACGCGCTTCTTCCTGGCCGGCGTCTCCGGCAGGACGGCCTGCGCGAGGCGCGCCGCATGCCGGGTGCCCGCGCGCCAGGCGACCTCCCGCGCGTCGTCGCCCGCAAGCAGTTCCGCGACCAGATCGGCGGGACGGTCGACGTCCACATGGGTGGCGCGCTGGACGGTGCGTTCGAACGCCAGAACCCTGGTGAGCGCGCTGACGAACCCGTGGCCGGGCACGCCCTCCCCTGCCAGGGGCAGCGCGGAGCGGGTCGCGATGTAGAGGCGGGGGCCGTCGGGCAGCGAGCGGCTCACCCCCGCGACGGCGAGGACGAGTTCCTCGTCCACGAGATCGGCGGGCGGGACCAGCACGACGCCGTCGACCGGCTCGGCCATGGCCGGATGGTCGTCCGGCGGCCGGTTCGTCGGCCGGTGCCGGATGACGCGCTTCCCGCGCTCCTCCAGCCCGGCGGCCGCCGCGTCGCCCAGCGCGTCGTCCTCATCGGCCAGCACCAGCCAGGTGCCGCCTTCGGACGGCTCGGCGCCCTCCGGGAGGGGCGTCTCGTCCCAGACGAGTTCGACCAGCTTGTCGGCGAGCGGGACGGGGATGTCGTGGCGCTCGACCCGGCGGAGCACGATGCCGGTCGCCTCGGCGAGGACCCGGCCGTCCGCCGCCAGGAGCGCGACCGAGCCCGTCACGTCCTCCTCGCCCCGGACGACCTTCGCCTGGACGTGGCCGCCGCGGTGCGTCGGGCCGAACACGCGGAGGCTCCCGATCGTCTCGGCCTGCCACACGCCGCCGTCGCCGCCCGCCGCCTCGTCCGACAGCACGGACAGGCAGCGGTCGAAGACCTCGGGGTGCAGCCGGTAGTGGCGGCTGCCGCGCTCGGCGGCGGCGACCTCGGTGGACGGGCCCGGCCCGGACGCGGCGGGGGGACGGTGGTCCTCTCCGACGTCCGCGCTGGCCAGCCGCGCCCACGTGCCCGCCGGGGTCAGCGCGTGGATCTCCACCCGCTGCTCCGCCTCGGTGAACGTCGTCGTCACGGTCACGTGGTCGGCGAGCGCGAGCCGCCGCTCCATCCACAGGCTGTTGACACGGACGTCCTCGGTGCCGAGCGCGGCCGCGCCGGCGGCGAGCGCCATCTCCGCGAACGCCGCGACGGGCAGTGCGTGGACCCCGTGGACGGCCGCCGCCCGCAGCCACGGCTGCGCGGCGAGGCCCACGTCGGCGCGCCAGGCGTGCCGGTCTTCGCCGGGAAGCTCCACATGCGCCCCCAGCAGGGGATGCTCGTCGTGCTTGCCCGACGTGCGCGCCGACAGGTCGACCCAGTGCCGCTCGTGCCGCCACGGCGACTGCGGGACGTCGACGATCCGCCCGTCCACGGGCCTGCCGATCGTGTGGCCGTGCGCGGCCAGGGTGGCGAGCTGCGCGTGGAACGTCAGCGTGTCGTCGGTCTCCTGGCCCCTCGGCGCCCGCTTCAGCGTGTGGGTGACGAGCGCGCCCGTCCCCTCCAGGGTCTCGCCCACCGCGTGCGCCAGGATCGGGTGCGCGTTGACCTCGACGAACGTCCGGAAGCCGTCCTCGGCGGCGGCCGCGACCGCGTCCGTGAGCCGCACCGCGTTCCGCAGGTTCGCCGCCCAGTGGTCGACGCCGAGGGCGGACGCGGAGTCGAGGTACGCGCGCGGATCGTCCTGGGCCGTGGTGTAGAGCCTGACGCCCTCGGCGAGCGGGGCGCCCCGCTCGGCCCCCACGCCGGCGAGGAGTTCGCGCAGCTCGGGCAGGAGCGGGTCGACCTGGGGCGAGTGGCCGGCGCCCTCGGCCTGCACCATCCGGGCGAGCCGGCCCTCGGCCTCGGCCCGCTCGACGATCTCGGCGACCTGGCCGGCGTCGCCGGTGACCACGGTCTGCTTCGGCGAGGAGTGCACGGCCGCGTAGACCTCGGGCAGGCCCTCGCCGAGCCGCGCGACCTCCGCGGCGGACGCGCCGAGGACCGCCATCGCGCCGCCGCCGACGAGCCGCGTCAGCAGTCGGGACCTGCGGCAGATGACGCGGACGCCGTCCTCCAGGGTGAGCGCGCCCGCGACGACGGCCGCCGCGACCTCGCCCATCGAGTGGCCGACCACCGCGCCGGGCGTGACGCCGTACGCCCGCCACATGCGGGCGAGGGCGATCTGGATCGCGAACAGGACCGGCATCGTGTCGGCCGGGCCGTCCGGTTTGCGGCCCTCTTCGAGGAGCGACCACAGCTCGGGGCCGCCCTCCTCGGCGAACAGGCCGTCCAGGTCGTCGATGGCCTCGGCGAACGCGGGCTCCTCCTCCAGGAGCCGCTGCGCCATGCCCGCGCGCTGCGCCCCGTACCCGGAGAACACCCAGACGGGACGGCCGGGCGCGCCGAGCGCCGTCCCCGTCACCACGCCCGGGTGGGGACGGCCTTCGGCCAGGGCGGTCAACCCTTCGACGAGCCCTGCGCGGTCTCTGGCGGCGACGGCGGCGCGGGCCCGTCCGCGGCCGGCGCGCCGGTGCAGGGTGCGGGCGACGTCAGCGAGCCTCACGTCCTGGTTCGGGAGCCACTCGGCCAGCAGGGCCGCATGGTCGCGGATGCGCTCGTCGCTGGTGTCGGACAGCGGGAACGTCCTGACCACGGCCGGTTGGACGGTCGTCTCCTGCGCGGGAGCCTCTTCCAGGATGACGTGCGCGTTCGTCCCACCGAACCCGAACCCGGACACGCCGGCCCGTGCGGGACGCCCCCGGTCGGGCCACGGCGTCTCCTCGGCGACGACCGCCAGGCGCAGCTCGTCGAACGGGATGTGCGGGTTGGGCTCCTTGTAGTGCGCGCTGGGCGGGATGACCCGGTGGTGCAGCGCGAGGACCGTCTTGATGAGGCCCGCTATGCCCGCCGCGGACTCCATGTGCCCGAGATTGGACTTCGCGGAGCCGAGCAGCAGCGGCTCGTCGGGGTCGCGGCCCGCGCCGAGGACCTCGCCGACCGCCTTGGCCTCGATGGGGTCGCCCAGGAACGTCCCCGTTCCGTGGGCCTCGACGTAGTCGACCTCTCGCGTGTCGATGCCCGCGCTCGCGTAGACGTCCCGCAGCAGGGAGCGCTGCGCGTCGGAGTTGGGGGCGACGAGGCCGTTCGAGCGCCCGTCGGAGTTGACTCCGGAGCCGCGGATCACGGCGAGGATCCGGTCGCCGTCCCGTTCCGCGTCCGACAGCCGCTTCAGGACGACGGCGCCGCAGCCCTCCGCGCGGACCATGCCGTCGGCGGAGGCGTCGAACGCCTTGCAGCGCCCGTCCGCGGCCGTCCCGCCGGCGAGGTCGAACGTCATCGTGACGGTCGGCGACAGCAGCAGGTTCACGCCCCCGGCCAGCGCGACGTCGGCCTCGCCGCCGCGCAGCGCCCGCACGGCGAGATGCACCGAGACCAGCGACGACGAGCAGGCCGTGTCGACGATCATGCTGGGGCCGCGCAGGTCGAGCAGGTACGACAGCCGGCCCGCGATGATGCTGAGCGCCGCGCCCGTCGCCGTGAACGGTTCGAGAGAGGCCAGGTCGGACGCGGTGAACGCGGCGTACTCCGGCGCGGACACACCGACGAACACGCCCGTGCGGCTGCCGCGCAGCGACGCCGGGCCGATGCCCGCGTGCTCGAACGCCTCCCACGCCACTTCGAGGACGAGCCGCTGCTGCGGGTCCATGACCGCGGCCTCGCGCGGGGTGATGCCGAAGAACTGCGCGTCGAACTCGGCGACGTCACGCAGGAACCCGCCGAGCCGCGTCGTGCGGTCGAGCAGGTCGCCGACCTCGGGGGAGCCGTCGTCGAACGCGTCCCACCGGCCGTCCGGCACCTCGCGGATCGCGTCGCCGCGCCCGGTCAGGAAGCGCCAGTAGTCGTCCGGGCCGGTCAGGTCGCGGCCGCCGCCGGGGAAGCGCAGCCCGGCGCCGACGACGGCGATGGGCTCGTCGCTCGCGGCCTGCCTCGCGGCCGGCTCCGGCGCCGGGGTCTGCGCGGGGGGCTGCGCGGGGGTCCCGCCGGCCAGCGCGACGGAGAGCTTGTTGATCGTCGGATGTTCCCAGACGAGGGTGGCGGGGAGGGCTCGCCCGAGCATCTGCTCGAGCTCGCCGGCGATCGCGACCGCGTCCCTGGAGGCCAGACCGAACTCCTCCAGCGGCCGGTCGGGGTCGACTTCGGCGGCGGTGGTCCTGGAGCGGCGCGCGATCTGCTCGATCAGGTGCCGGCGGACCGAATCCTCGCTGATCCGTGTCTCGTCCTGCGCGTTCTCCCGCGCGGCTCCGGAACGATCGTTGCTCTGCATGCGGTGGGTTCCCCCCATGAAACCGGGATCGTTCGTCGAAGCGGAGGGACCACTTTGTCTTACGATGACCGACTCACGATGCGCACCCAGACCACTTTTCTCCCCCATGTCTTGTCACGGTGATGACAAGACTCGGCAGTAACCAATGTGGCCTGATGGGATAGTTGTGGTACCACGGCCTGGAGTCAGGGCCGAGTAACGAAGCGCCAACCAATAGTAACAATAGCGACGACTGTTTTTAGGGGGAAGCGGCGGATTTCCGCGGCCGGTGCGGGAGTTCACGCCGTACGGACTGTTGACCCGCGGCCGATACCGATGGGCGCTGGCGGTGGTGGCCGTCAGCGCATTCATGATCACCATGGACAACACGGTGGTCGCGAACGCGCTGCCCACCATCATGAGCGACCTCGACATGTCCAACTCGGCCAAGGACTGGGTCGCCACCGGCTACATCCTGATGTTCTCCTGCCTGATGGTGGCGGGCGGGCGGCTCACCGACGTCTTCGGCTGCCGCGTCACCTTCGTGACCGGGATGGTCGTCTTCACCGCCGCGTCCGCCGTCTGCGGCCTCGCCCCCGACTCGGCGACCCTCATCCTCGCCCGCGTCACGCAGGGCGCCGGCGCCGCCCTGGCCCTCCCCGCCACGCAGGTCATGGTCACCGTCGGGCGCACCGACAAGCAGCGCTCACTCGGCACGATCGTCTGGGTCGGCGCCGGCGCCAGCGCCACCGCCCTCGGCCCCACCATCGGCGGCTTCATCGTCCAGCAGTGGAGCTGGGGCTGGATCTTCCTGATCAACATCGTCCCCGGCGTCCTGGTCACCCTGCTCGGCTTGGTCGTCCTCACCGGCAGGGGTGAGAACCGCGACGCCCGGGTCGACCTGCCCGGCGTCCTCATCTCCGCCACGATGCTGTTCGCCTTCACCTACGGGCTGGAGTCGGGCAACAAGCACGGCTGGGCCGACCCGTCCGTCCTCAGCGTGTTCGCCCTCGCGTTCATCGCCCTGGCCTGCTTCGTCCTGGTGGAGAGCTGGGCCCCCGACCCGATGATCAATCTGCGGTTCTTCCGCAACCGGGTCTTCGCGGGCGGCCTGCTCTCGCAGATGCTCTACGGCATCGGCTTCAACGGGATGATCTTCTATTCGGCGACGTTCCTGCAGCGCTTCCTCGGCTTCTCCCCGCCCCAGGCGGGCCTGGTGATGCTGCCGCCGTCCATCGCCATCATGGTCATGACGCCCGTCGCGTTCTGGCTGGCCGCCAAGCTCGGCCCGCGCCCCGCCATCGGCGGCGGCCTCGCCCTCATGGCCTTCGGCATGTTCCTGTTCTCCACCATCCAGCAGGGGGACGGCTACGCCGACCTCATGCCCGGCGTCATGGTCGTCGGCGTCGGCGCCGCGATGGGCATGCCGCTCGTCATGTACGTCCTGAAGGCCGTCCCGGAGCAGCAGGCGGGCGTCGCGAGCGGCATCATCAACGTCATCCGCGAGGCGTCGGGCGCCTTCGGGATCGCCATCCTCGGCCTGCTCATCCACCACGTCCCCGCGGAGGGCGCGAGCGCCGCCGAGCTGGAGACGTTCCGCAGCGGCACGTCCTCGGGCCTCGTCCTCGGCGCGGCCCTCGTCCTCGTCGGCGGCCTGATCAGCGGCCTCACCCTCCCCAGCCGCCGCGGCTGGCTGGGGCCCAAGCACGGGAAGTCCTCACCCCTCGTCGAACCCGCGCCCCGCCACCCCGACCCGTCCCCTCGCGATCCCGTCCCCGCACTGACCGCCCCGGTCGCCGTCGCCACCCCGCCGGGCGAGCCCCTCCCACTTCCCCTCACCTGGGAGGAAGAACCCATGCCCGAACCCACCCCGGGCCCCCACTGGTGGACCGACACGGATCCGAAATCCCCCGACGACACCTCCACCTGGGCCGCCGAAACCCCCTGGCCCCCGCCTCCTCCCGCCGCCAACCCCTGGAAGGACTGGCCCACCGCCGAGCCACCGCCCGGCACTCCCGCGTCCGCCCCATCGGCAGAGGCCCCCGCACGGGTTCCCCCACGGGCGACCGAGGCGCTCCCCTTCACTCCCACCTCGCCGCACCCCAAGCCGACCGACCGGACCGGCGAACAAGGCACAGGCGAAGAAGGCCCCGGCAGCACCTCCCCCTGGGCACCCCCGGAACCCCCACCGAGCGACCTCGCCCAGCCCCCCGGCTCCCCGCAGACACCCAGCACGCAAGGCCTGCGAACGGCCGTCCCTTCTGAAAACGCAGAGGCCTTGCCGAGCGCACCGAGCGCAAGCGAGACCGTTAGAGCGCCTGCCACGCAGGGGGACGAAGGGGCAGCGCCGATCGAAAGCACCCTGGCGGAGCCCCCAGAGGGCCTCCCGGCCGAAGACGCGAAAACCCTGCCGGACGAAAGCCCGAGAGAGCCCAGTGAGCAGGCCGACCTCGACGAGGACGGGGAGCGGCCGGCGCCGCCGGAGGGGTGGTACGAGCCTTACGTGCCCGAGGCGGAGCCGGTGGAGGAGCCTCGCATCGTCCCGCGCAGTGACGCCTGGTAGGAGGTAGACGTGAGCCGGATCGTGATCTTCGCGGCGGGGTCGCGGGGGGACATCCAGCCCTGCGTGGCGCTGGGGCGGGCGCTGCGGGCGCGGGGGGACGAGGTGCGGCTGGTGGCCAGTGCGCGGTACTCGCCGATGGTCGTCGCGGCGGGGCTGGAGCTCGCGCCGCTCACGGCGGATCCGACGGAGATCCTCGAATCGGACGCCGGGCAGGAGTTGCTGGCCGGGGGCCGGAATCCGGTGAAGTTCCTCGGCGGCTTCCGGCGCATCCTCGGGCCGATGGCCGAACGGCTGCTGGCGGAGTGTTCGGACGCTTGTAAAGGCGCGGATCTGATCCTGGGACCCACGCTGGGATTCCTTCCGCGGCACCTGGGCGAACATCTCGGTGTTCCGTGGGCATTGATCCATTTCCAGCCGAGCGAGCCGACCGGGGCGTTCCCGCACCCGTTCGTCCCGCAGGCGCGCATGCTCGGGCCGTGGGCGAATCGGGCCAGCTTCCGCGCGGTCGATCAGATCGCGTGGCAACTGTCGCGCCCGTTCATCAACCCGTGGCGGGACGAGGTGCTGGGGTTGCCGCGGCTGCGGCTGCGGGGGCGGCGGGCCGATGGCGGGCCGGTGCTCGCGTGCTTCAGTCCGGTGGTGGTTCCGCGCCCCCGAGACTGGGCCTCGAACGTGAACCTGACGGGCTACTGGTTCCTTGACGAGCCGGAGTGGGAGCCTCCCGCGGACCTCGCGGATTTCCTGGCGGCGGGGCCCGCGCCGGTGTACGTCGGGTTCGGGAGCATGGTGCCGAAGGACTCCGCGATGACCGGGATGGTCGTGCGGACGGCCCTGAAGCTCGCCGGAGTCCGCGGCATCGTGCAAGGCGACCCGGCGACGTCGGACGAGGACGTGTTCGCCGTCCGGGACGTGCCGCACTCGTGGCTGTTCCCGCGCATGGCGGCGGTCGTGCACCACGGGGGCGCCGGCACGACGGCGGCGGGGCTGCGGGCGGGTGTGCCCACCGTGGTGTGCCCGTTCTTCGGCGACCAGCCGTACTGGGGCGAACGCGTCGCCGCGCTGGGGGCGGGGCCCGCCCCGCTGCCGTTCCGCGCGATGACGGTCCCCCGGCTCGCCAGGAAGATCCGCCGTGCGGTCCGGGACCAGGGGATGGCCGACCGGGCGAGCGAGTCGGGGCGGCGCATCCGCGACGAGGACGGCATCGGACGGGCCCAGGAGATCATTGACTCGCTCCTGTGACGGGCAGGTGTCAGGGAGTGTCCTCTTCCTCGCCCCAGTGCCAGCCCGAGCCGTCCGCATTGGGGACGATCACGCGCCGGGTGCGCGGTGCGGGGCGCGGCACCGGCTGCGGCGGGCCGTCCGCCCACGGCGCCCAGGGCGCCCCATCGGGCTCGGAAGCCCGGCGGGGCCCCGCGCCGCCGGCGGCCGACTGGAAGACCAGCTTCGGCGACGCGTCCCCGTTCGGCTGCGGTTCGGCCTGGAACGCGGCGTTCGCGTCCGCTCGCTGACGGGCGCGCGGCACGTCCGCGGGCGCCTCGGGCGCCATGCCTGATGGAGCCTTCGGCTCCACGGTGTCCGGGCGGCCGTTTCCGTTCGCCGGCACGGTGCCGGGGGGAGGCGGGGTCGATTCCGCCCAGTCGATGGCGTAGGGGAAGGGTTGCTCGTCCGGGAGGCGGGGCGGGGCCACGGTGGCGCCGTCCGGGACGAGGACGGTGCGTTCGCGCAGGTCCATGCGGGCGTGCAGGCCGGCGAGGAAGCCCGGCAGCCACCAGTTGGCCGCGCCCATGAAGCGCATCGTGGCGGGGACGAGGAGGGAGCGGACGAGGGCGGCGTCCACGACGACGGCCACGAACATGCCGACGCCGATCAGCTTCACGACGGTGATCCCGGCCATGCTGAACGCGGCGATGACGAGGAGGAAGAGCAGCGCGGCGCTGGTGATGATGCCGCCCGTGTGCTGCATGCCGGACGCGACCGCGACGCGGTTGTCGTGCGTGAGGTCCCACTCCTCGCGGATGCGGCTCAGCAGGAAGACCTCGTAGTCCATGGACAGGCCGAACACGACCGCGAGGATGAGGATCATGCTGGTGGCCTCGACCCCGCCGGTGGGGGTGAAGTCCAGCAGCCCGGCGAGGTGCCCGTACTGGAAGCCCCAGACGATCGCGCCGAACGAGGCGCCGATCGACAGGACGTTCATGACGATGGCCTTCAGCGGCAGGACGATCGAGCCGAAGAACATGAACAGCAGGACGAACGTGGCGACCCCGACGACGAGCGCCATCTTCGGCAGGGATCTCATCAGGCTCGACATCAGGTCCATCTGGCCGGCGGTGCTGCCCCCGACGTCGATGTGCATCGGGTAGCCGTCCTTGGTCAGGCTCATCGCGCGGATCTTGGTGACGAGGTCCTGAGCACGCTGGTCCATCGGCTCGTACTTGTGCGTGACGGAGATGCGCACGCCCCCGTACGAGCCGGAGTAGCCCGTGAACTGGGCCTCGGTGACGCCGGGAAGGGACGCGAGCTGCTTCCGGAACTGCTCCAGGTAGGGCGGGATGGGGTCGCCCTTGCCGGACGGCGTCCAGTCGCGCGGGATGAGGTCTCCGGACACCACCACGTCGATGGGCTCGACGGTTCCGTTGGGGAAGTCCCTCTTGATGGTCTCCACCACGGCGCGGGTGGGGCTGTCCTTGGGAAGGACACGGGCGTCCACGCTGCCGAACTGGACGTTGAGGAACGGGACGAACATGACGCCCAGGATGACGAGCACGACCGCGAAGTACGGGAGCGGATGCTTCATCACGCTGTGGCCGAGTCGGTACCAGAAGCCGCTCTCCGGGTCTCGCCGTGCGCGCTTGGCGGAGGGGCGCCGCCACCACATCTGCCCGCCCTCGACACGCGGCCCCAGAAGAGCCAAGAGCGTCGGCAGCAGGACGGTGGCTCCGAACACCGCGACCATGACGGTGGCTATGCCGGCGAGCCCGATCGTCCGGAGGAACATCTGCGGGAAGAGCAGAAGGCCTGCGAGAGCCGCGGAGACGGTGACGCCGCTGACCATGATGGTGCGGCCCGCGGTCGCCATGGTGGCGGCCAGCGCGGCTTCACGGATGGGTTTGAGCGCCGTCCTGTGCGCCTCCTTGGCGGCCTTGCGGGCCGCCTTGTCGCGTTCTCGCTTCCAGGGTTTTCCTGGTGGCAGACCTTGCGCGGTCATCCCGCGCTGAAGTTCCTCACGGAAACGGCTGATGATGAACAGGGAGTAGTCGATCGCCAGGCCGACGCCCATCATCGTGACGACTTCCAAGGCGAAGGACGTCACGTCCGCCGCGTACGTCACCACGTGCAGGACGGCCAGCCCCCCGACCGTCGAGAAGACGCCCACGAAGATGGGCAGGACCGAGGCCGTCACGGCGCCGAACAGGATGACGAGCAGGATGAGCAGGGGCAGCGCGGTGATGGTCTCCGCGCGGACGATGTCGGCCACGACCTGCTGGCCGAACTCCTCGCCCAGCGGGACGCTGCCGCCGTACCGGACGTCGAGCCCCGGCGCGGCCAGGCTGTCCTTGACGGCGTGGTAGTTCTCCGACTTGTCCGCGCCCTCCGTGCCCTTCAGCTTCACCGCGACGAAGGTCGAGTGCCGGTCATGGGAGGCGAACGTGCGCGCGGCCTCGCCGTTGAACGACCAGTAGGAGATGATCTCGTCGACCCGGGCCCTGGGCAGCCGCGCGATGGTGGTGACGACACTCGCCTCGAAGCGCGGGTCGTCCACCGTCATGGTGTCGCTCGAATACAGGACGAGGACGTCGGGGTTGGTGCTGCCGAAGTAGGTCGCGCCCAGCTTGGCGACGAGCGTCGAGGACGCGTCGGGGTCCTCGAAGCCGCCCTCCTTGAACTTGGCGAACACGCCGAGTCCCCAGGCGCCCGCCACCCCGGTCATGATCAGGATCAGGACGAGGCTGGTCCAGCGTCGCCGGTGGATGAGACGCCCCAGCCCCGAAAGCATGATCCTCCTGTTTCGCCGCGGCCGCCCGGAGACTCCCTCGCCCCCGCACGGCCGGTTCCGTCGTCACCTGCGAGACGCCAGCCGCTCCGCGGTCGTCGCCAGGTCGCCGTCCAGGTAGCGCTGCCGGGTCGCGGCCCGTGCGATCTTCCCGCTGGAGGTGCGCGACACGCCACCCGGTTCGATCAATAGGAACGCGTGGACGCTCATCTCGTGCTCGACGTTGACGGCCGCGCGGACCGCCGACTCCACCTCGTCCACGTCGAGCCGACCGAGGGGGACGCGGCGGTTGCGCTCGGCGACGACCACGAGCCGCTCGGTCTCCTCCCCGGTGAGCGCGAACGCGGCCACGTGGTCGGGGCGGACCGCCGGGTGGGCCTCCTGCGCGGTGACCTCGATGTCCTGCGGGTAGTGGTTGCGGCCGTCCACGATGATGAGGTCCTTGATACGGCCGGTCACATAGAGCTCGCCCTCGTGGACGACCCCGTAGTCGCCGGTCTTCATCCACGGCCCGGACGGCAGGTCCCCGGGCTCGGACAGCTCGCCGCCGAACGTCTCCCGGCTCCGCTCGGAGTTGCGCCAGTAGCCGGGCGCCGTGTTGGGGCCGTGCACCCAGATCTCGCCGACCCGCCCGTCCGGCTGCTCGACGCGGGCCTCGGGGTCGACGATCGCGACGATCTGCCCGCACGGGCGCCCGCACGACACCAGCGCGGTCGTCCCGTCGGCGCCGTCCTCGCGGAGCCGCAGGTCGCCCTGGGTGAGCGCCTCCCGGTCCACGAAGATGATCTTCGGCGGGACGTCCTCGGCGGCGGCCGTGACGAACACGGTCGCCTCGGCCAGCCCGTAGCCCGGCGCCTGCGCGCCGGGACGCAGCCCGGCCGGCGCCAGCGCGTCGGCGAACGTCGACAGTGTCGAGGTGCGGATCGGCTCCGCGCCGTTCAGGCAGGTCGTCAGCCCGGACAGGTCCAGGTCGGCGATCTTCTCCGGCGAGGCCATGGACGCGACGTACTCGTAGGCGAAGTTCGGCCCGGCGGTGTAGACGTTCTTGCCGGGGCGCTCCGCGATGAGCTGCAGCCACCGCATCGGGTTCATGATGAACGAGACGGGGTCGGTGTAGATGGCGTGGTCGCCGCGCACCAGCGGCAGCGCCATCGTCGCGATCAGGCCCATGTCGTGGAACAGCGGCAGCCAGCTCACCAGTTCGGGGTCCGGCTTCTCGGGCGCCCACCCGGCCCACAGCTGCGCGGCGTTCGCCGTCACGTTCCCGTGGGTGATCTCCACTCCGGCCGGCCGGCGCGTCGATCCCGACGTGTACTGCAGGTAGGCGACGTCGTCGAACGCGACCGTCTCGTCCTGCCAGCGGTCCGCCAGGGCGAGGTCGACCTCCTCGGCGAACAGGATCTCCTTCGGCTGCGGGACGTCGTGGTCGGCCAGGAACTTCTCCACGTGCGGCAGCGCGTTACGCGTCGTGACGATCACCGCGGGCTCGGCGTCGGTGTAGGCGCCGATCAGCCGGTCGGCGTGGCCCGGCAGGTCGGGCGAGAACAGCGGGACCGCGATGACGTGCGCGTACAGGGCGCCGAGCATGGTCATCATGTATTCGAGCGTCTGCGGCAGCAGCAGTGCGGCGCGCTCCCCGGGCCCGGTGACCTGCCGGAGCGCCACCGCCGTCGCGCGCGCCCGCCGGTCGGTCTCGGCCCAGCTCAGCGTGAGGTGCGCGCCGGACGGGTCGGCCGAGTAGTCGACGAAGGTGTAGGCCGGGGCGTCCGGCTTCTCCCTCGCCCACCGCGCGACCCGCTCGATCAGCGGGATGCGGCCGGGCAGGAGTTCGGGAAGCAGCGAGCCCAATGCCATTGATCATCTCCCGAGGGGACGGGCCGGACGGGGCCGTGGACGGTGCTGTGAGGGGGGTTGCACTCCGCCGGCGAAGGTGCGCCGCGCCTGCCGGACGACTCTGTCTGGACGCCCCCGGTGACCGGCGATGATCACAAAGCTACCGGATGGTAGTCAGTGGGCGATATTAGCTCCCGGTCACATTCGCCGAAGCACGGTTTGTCATCCCCGTGACAAGAGGAAATTCCCTTTCACACCTGGGCTTCCGGCCGGTCACCGACCGTGCCCGGGGCTACCGCCCGGCGGAGAAGATCTGCTGCACGATGCCCCGGCGGTGCCGCCCCTGGTACGTCGTCTCCGGGTTCACCTCGTCCGGGAGCTCGGCGAGGTAGCGGCTCTCCGCGTCGATGAGCTGCTCCAGCTCGCCGCGGTCGAGGAAGACGCCCTTGCATCCCGGGCATTCCTCGATCACGACCCCGTGACGTTCGTGGGTGTCGAGCGTGGAGTCGCACTTCGGGCACTGCAGCGTCGCGTCTGACATACCGGATCCCCTGTCCGTCACGCCCGCGTTTACCGTCGCCGGTCAGCATACTGACACCGAGCCCTTTTCGGGTCGATACCAGGACACTCATCCGCCGATTCGGACGCGGGACCGAGGGAGACATCCGATCGATTCGCCCCGACCCCTTCGTCGACATCAGCCCGTTCTGCCCTGCTCTGCCCGGGACTCGGCGCGGCTGAGCGCTCTCCGGCGCCGCGCCACCACGATGCAGGCCGCGCCCCACAAAAGGCCGATCTCGGCCACCACGGCCACGGAGAGGACGACCGCCCAGTCCGTCCCGTCCCCTTCCTCCGCGCTGGTCGGGGACATCAGGCTCGTATGACCCGCATCGGCCACCGGCGGCAGGTTCGGAGGCTTCACGGGCGGCAGGACGACGGGCGCCGACGGCATCGGCAGCGCCTGTCCAGGCAGATTCGGAGCAACCGGAACCCCGGTACTCGGCTGCCCAACCCCGCCCGGCGTCCCCGGCCCGTCCACAACAGGCCCGGCTCCCGGAGGCAGACCACCCCCGTCCGGCTGAGCACCCGCCTGCGACTCACCGCCCTGGCTCGGATTCCTGGTCTCCCCCGGCTTGGCGCTCGCACTCGGCTCAACGCCATGCGAAGGCTCCACACCCTGCGAAGGCGCCGGGCCGTGCGATGGCTTGCTGTCAACACTCGGCTTCGCATCATCGGACGGCTTCGCATCATCGGACGGCTTAGCGCTGTGACTCGGCTTAGCGCTGTGAGGCGGCAGAACACTAGACGGCGGCTTAGCGCTCTCGCGCGGCTTGTCGCTATGGGACGGCACAGCAATGTGGGGGTGCTCCCCCTCAACCGTCGTCGGACACGGCCACCCGTTCACTGTCGTGCTGCCACTCACGCATGGCGTAGACGGCCCACCCGGCCCCACCGGCCGTGGGTGGGCCTTCGGGGTCGGCTTCCGATTAGGACTCGGCTTAACACCGTGGGTCGCCCCACTGGACGACCCACACGGCCGCCCAGCCCCGCCACCACACTGCGAGGGCGCACCTCCCGCTCCCGAAGAAGAACTGGACGGCTGAACGTCAGGCGTCTGGCTACTCCTAGACGGCGAGGGACACGTCCGCCCACTCACGCCAACCTTGCCCTCTACACAATGCGTAGGCGTGCCCCCACTCGACTGCGAACGGGGGCTCAACTTGGCCCCATGAGCCGACCCACCCCCAGGAGACGACACACAGAGGCGGCCACTCTTGTGGGAGGGGGCGGCCACACACGGCGTCGACGCACCGCCCCCACCGGACTGCGAACCAGACCGCGGCTTGGCCCCGTGAGCCGACCCGCCCCCAGAAGACGAGGCGCACGGCCGACCACTCTTGCCCGAGTCGCCAGCAACGCATGGCGTCGACGCGCCATCCGCGCCAGACTGCGAACTTTGGTTCGGCTTGGCGACGGGTACGGGCTCGCACGGGTGGAGGGGCGCGCTGGTGTTGCTCCGCTCGCAGGGCGGCGGCTTCGTCGGACACCACTTGGCGGCGCGGCTCTCCTCGCCGGTGCAGGGCATGAGCTCATTCCCGGCGGACGGGCTTTGCGTCGGGCTGGTGCTGGACGGATTCGGTGACGTGCCGTTCAGCGCGTTCCGGGCGGATTTGGAGAAGTCGAAGACCGCGCGGGTCGAGCGGCGTGGGGCGTTCGAGGCCTCCGCTACGGCCAGGATGCTCAGCGGCTTCCCGGACGGCCCCTTCACCATGGATTCTGGGAATCGGACGGTCCCGCTGCGTAGGCGCCCACCCGAGCCCACATCGCCCAGAGTGCAGCGCAGGCCCTGACCGGGGCCTAGGGGCGAGCAGTCCGGCGTGCGGCTCGTCCAGGACAACGGGCGGTCAGCCGTGAGGCGCAGGCCGACCTTGCGGGCTACGCCGCCCTCGGCGCGCACCCGGACGGTGAAGGGCAGCGTGTATTCGGAGCCCTGGATCGTGACGCCGCCGGGTGACATGGACACGCGCAGCCTCACCTTGGACGGGGCCGCCTCCGGTATCGCCTGAGCGGCGGGGCTCATCAGCATGAGCGGCGCGGCCAGCGCGCTGCTCACCGTGATCGCGCCCCAGCGGGCTCTACGACGCTCCCCTCGCACAAGCTCCCCCTAGCGGTTCCTCACGGCCACCCGGGGGGCGGTGGCAGCGATGTCGGACACAATGAGTTATTGCCGTGTCACTCGCCGAAGTAACGTGCCGCATCGCGTCAACCCGCCCTCTTTCGCATAGCGAAATCAAATCTCCGTAGAATCGGGGGGTCGAGGGAGAGGAGTCACGGGTGACGGAGGGCGTTCGGTCGCTGGCCCGCGCGTTCGAGCTGCTGGAGCATCTGGCGGACGCGGGCGGCGAGATGGCGCTGTCGGAGCTGACGGAGGCCTCCGGGCTGCCGATGCCGACGATCTACCGGCTGATGCGGACGCTGGTCAACCAGGGTTACGTCCGGCAGGAGCCGTCCAAGCGCTATGCCCTGGGCCCGCGCCTCATCCGGCTCGGCGAGGGTGCGAGCCGCCTGCTCGGCACGTGGGCGCGCCCGGTGCTGGCCCGGCTGGTGGAGGAGGTCGGCGAGACGGCCAACATGGCGGTCCTGGAAGGGGACGAGGCCGTGTACGTGGCGCAGGTGCCGTCCAAGCACTCGATGCGGATGTTCACCGAGGTGGGGCGGCGAGTCCAGCCGCACTGCACGGGCGTGGGGAAGGCGCTTCTGGCGCAACTGCCCGACCAGCGGGTCCGCGAGATCCTCGCCAGGACGGGCATGGACGCGCACACGCCCAACACCTTCACGGACGCGGAAGCCCTGCTGGCGGAACTGGACCAGATCCGCCGGCAGGGCTACGCGCTGGACGACGAGGAGCAGGAGATCGGGGTCCGCTGCGTCGCGGTGGCGCTGCAAGGCGCGCCGACGCTGACGGCGATCTCGGTGTCGGGGCCTTCCGGGCGGATGACGCACGAGGCCGTTCCGAACGTCGTGCCCATCATGCGTGACGCCGCCGACCGGTTCGCCAAGGAGCTCGGCCCGACCGCTTCCTGAGGTCGTGCGCTCGTCAGTCGACGGGCTCGCCGACGATGACGGTGGGGCGTCCGCCGCGCTCCCAGGCGACGAAGTCGCCCGCGGACTTCACCAGGACGGAGGCCAGCCACAGGGCCAGGCCCGTGTCGTCGGCGATGCCCACGACGGGGATGACATCGGGAATGGCGTCGATCGGGGAGATGATGTAGACGAGCCCCAGGGCGAGCAGTCCGAGCGTCCCGAAGGACATCCCCTTGTACTGCCCGCGCAGGACGGACTTCAGCATCCTGGGGACGGCGCGGACGCGCTCCCAGAATCCCGGTGCGTCGGGTTCGAGCGTCTCGCGGTAGATATGCCAGGCCTGCCCGGCGGCGGCCGCACTGCGCTTCCTGTCCACCAGCACTCCTCGTATCGGGACGTCTGTGAGGGCGCGCCCCCGCAACGCCCACGTACGACTAGGACGCGACGAGTGCCGGGTTTGTTCCCTTCGATCGATCATGAGGTGCGGGTCACAGTCGGACCACTCCGGTCGCCGCGGAAGGCTCGCCGAGCGGATCCGGTGGTCACGCCCCTCCACGTGACCTCGGGTGAGGTGTTCATCACTCTCATGGTCGGCGTGCGGCGGTTCGCGGCGTGTCGGCTGGCTTCCGCTGCGAGCATGGGGGATCCGGGGGGAGCGCCGCCTCCGCCCGGCACGACCGGCATGGCCCGTCGAGCATCGCAGGAGCTGACGTACCGATATGAGCGGCGACCATACGAACCGCCCCGTCCACGGCACCGCGGCAGGCGACGCCTACGTCGCGCTGCCCCCGACGGCCGTCGACGCGACCGCGTCCGGCCCGACCCGGCTCATCGTGGCCTGGCCCGGCTTCGACCCGCCCCGGACGGCGAGCGCGCTGGCGACGGCGATCCCGATGACGGGCGTGCCCGTGTGGCGCGTCTACCTGGACCTGCCCGGGCGCTCGCCCGGCGGTCTCGGCTCCGGCGCGATCCTGGAGACCGAGAGCATCGAGGCGTACGGCGCGGCCCTGGAGAACGCCGTCCGGCGGCTGCCTGACGCGCTCGCGCAGATCCGCCGCGACCTCGACGTCCCGGACGGCCCGGTCGGCCTCGCCGGCTTCAGCGCGGGCGCCGCGGCCGCTCTGCTCGCCGTCGCGCACGGTGCGGTCCCGGTGAGCACCGCCGCGCTGGTCGCGCCCGTCGTCGCCCCGGCTCGCGCCGCGCGGGCGGTGGAGAAGCGGTCCGGTTCGGAACGCGCCTGGAGCGAGCACGCCGTCGCGCTCGCCGACCGGCTCGACCTCGGGGCACTCGCCGCCGACATCGCCGGACGCGACGTCCCGGTCCTGCTCGTCGGCGGCGCCAAGGACCGCGTCGTCCCCGCACGGGAGATCACGACGCTCCGCGACGAGCTGCGCAGGCACGGCGGCCAGGCGGAGTCCACCACGTTCCGGATGGGGCACGCACTGGCCGCCGAGCCCGGCACCGAGCCGCGCCCGCCGATCACCGAGGCCGTCCGGGTCGACGGCGTCCTCACCGACTGGTTCCGCGACCGCCTCGCCACCCTCACGCCAGCGGCGGCGGAGGCCGCGCAGGCCGCGCCCGCCGGCGGACCGGCCGAGGCGAACGGTGA
Source organism: Actinomadura sp. NPDC049753 (assembly GCF_040674655.1). NCBI lineage: Bacteria > Bacillati > Actinomycetota > Actinomycetes > Streptosporangiales > Thermomonosporaceae > Actinomadura > Actinomadura sp. NPDC049753. Next base: position 29,892 of record NZ_JBFARL010000094.1, read on the forward strand.
CACGCAGCCGATGGAGCGGCGGCACGGTTCGTGGTCGTCCGGCGCCGGGAACGTTCCGGACACCCGGACGGGCGCCGGGCTGGGACACGGGTTCTGACCGCCCGGCGGGCGCGCTGACGCGCCCGCCGAGCGGGTGGGAACCGACGGGATCAACCCTTGGACAGGACCTCGTAGCGGACGGGAATGACACCCGATCCGGTGCCGCCGACCTTCTTCATGGCGGCCTTGGACAGGTCCAGGCAGCGTCCGCCCGCGTACGGGCCGCGGTCGTTGATGCGGACGACCACCGAACGGTCGTTGTTCTTGTTGGTCACGCGGACCTTCGAACCCATCGGCAGCGTCTTGTGCGCCGCCGTCAGCTCGGTCGGGTCGAAGCGCTCGCCGCTCGCGGTCATCTGCCCCTCCCAGTAGTAGGAGGCTTCGCAGGAACCCGACTCCACGACCTTGTCCCGCTTCTTCTTGCGCTTCGCCAGCT